>NZ_JAGIKY010000013.1:0-130197 GCF_017874695.1 Halarchaeum nitratireducens | reverse complement strand
TCGAAGAACTGGGGCAAGCAGGGTAACCTGGACTTGCACTCGTGGGCGTTCGACCGCTTCACCTCGATGCTTGCGTACAAAGCCGAGATGAAGGGTATCATGGTCGAGCAGATGTCCGAGCGTGATACGTCCAAGTCGTGTTCATGCTGTGGTCGCAAACGAAAGGCGAACCGTGTTGAGCGCGGACTGTACGTCTGCGATGCGTGTGGTATGGTGGCGAACGCGGATGTAAACGGTGCTGAGAACATTCGGCAGAACGTATCTCCGACTCTGGCCTGTGATGGGGGAGATAGGAGTAACGGCTGGTTGGCACAGCCTTCGGTGTACCTGTTCGATTCAGAGAGCGGCTGCTTCGCACCGCGAGAACAGGTCACGCCGTAGACCACAATATCCCAACGGCGGTCGGGAATCCTCGCGCTTCAGCGCGGGGAGGATGTCAAGCCGGGGAGCCGACGTGCTGGACGCGTTCGATGTCGGCGGTGACGTGGACGCTGTTCGGGAAGTCCCAGGACATGATGTCTCGTGCGAGCTCGTCGGCACCGCGGATCTCGACGCGGCGTCGATACACCGTGTAGCTCCACGCCTCGAACGTGTCGCGCTCGCCGTCGAGTCGCTTGTACTGCGGGACGAAGTGTTGGGTCGGCGATTCCGAGTGCGGGCCTTTGAGCTCCGCACCCTTGCGGCGGACCGTGTCGCGGATGTCCTCGACGACGCCGTCGAGGGCCGCTCGGTCCCCGCTCTCCAGAGTGAGGCTTGTGACGAAAGTCATGGCTGGGGTGCGCGTAACCGTACGCAACAACGTCCACCCTCAAAAACGGCGCGGTTGTTCGCCGCGCCCGTCTCCCCGGTAGTCTCCGACATTCTCTTAATCCGCCGCCGATTTAATGGACACAATGACGGTTGAAGCAACGAGCGCCGGTGCCATCCTGTTCCGGGACACCCGGGGCCGGCGCGAGTACCTCCTTCTCAAGAGCCGCCCCGGGGACTGGGAATTCCCCAAAGGCGGCGTGGAGGGGGACGAAGAACTCCAACAGACCGCCATCCGGGAGGTGAAGGAGGAGGCCGGGATCGGCGATTTCCGTCTCATCGACGGCTTTCGCGACGACTACGATTACGTCTTCGAGGCGAACGGGGACCGCATCCACAAGACGGTCCACCTCTTCATCGCCAAATCCTTCGAGGCCTCCGCCGAGCTCTCGAACGAGCACTCGGACCTCCAATGGCGCGACTACGAACAGGCACTGAACACGATCACGCAGGACGGCCCCCGCGACATCCTCGAGGACGCCCACGAGTTCCTCGACGAGGCGGACCTCTGAGATGGGCGGCGCGGAGTTCGGCTTCGAACTTCGCGTCTGCGCGTGGGCGGAGCGACACTGGACGCCCGCCGATCCCGACAGCCGCGTTCTCGTCGCGCGCCAACTCGGCACTCAGCGGCGGCGCTGGGACACCGTGCTCGTCGAAGCCGACCCCGCGGGACTGCGCGCGCGCGCCGCCTTCGGTCCCGACGAGCTCGACGCCGACCTCCTCGACGTCGTCCGGTACGCGCCCGCCGACTGGACGTACTACCGCGACGCGCTCCCCGATCCGGGCTACCCGTGGCGCTACGTCCGGGAGGCGATCCACCGCGCGAGCGCCCGCGGCGTCCTCGAAGAGCGCAAACGCTCGAATCGGATCGAGATCCGCCGGATCGCGCCGTATCCCGACTGGGTGCGACGGGTCGTCGCGATCGAGAACAAACCCGACCTCGACGCGTCCGCCGCGCGCGCCCTCGCGGATCAGCTCGAACGCGACGTCGCGCTCGGCCTCGCCGACGAGGTGTGGGTCGCCACCCGCGCCGATCGCACGCGCGCGCTCGTCACGGAGATGCCGAGCGCCGCGGGCGTCTTGACGGTCGAGGCGACGGACGACGCGGGCGGCGGCCGAACGGACGGACGGCTTCCAGGAGCGACGCGCGCCCCCGCGATCGACGCTGACGTCGCGTGGCACCCCCGCGCGCTCGATCCGGACGCGTCCGGGGTCCGCGTCACGGACCACGGCGACCCGACGACCTTCGAGTACGTCGCGCCCGCGGAGAAGCGCGAGACGCGGGCCCGGATCGCCGAGCGCGCCTACGGCCGCGGGTGGCGCGCGTACGCCGATACGATGCGTCCGGACTGCCGCGCGTTCGATCTACGCCGTGCCGGCGACGGCCACGTCCCGTACTGCCACGCGAAGGACCGCGAGCAGACCGCCGCGGAGTGTTCGGGCTCGTGTGCCGAGTTCGCCCCCGAACCGCCCGGCTGGCGACAGCGCGGGTGGCCGATCGAGGGCGGCCCGGGGTCCGCGGTGAAACGCCTGCTCGCCGAGCGACGCCGGCGTCACCGCCCGGGACTCGGCGACCGGAGCGCCGATACCAAGTAGTGAGCGGGGGCGAAGGAGGCGGGTATGGCGCTCCGCGCACCGCACGACGACGCCGAGCCGAGCCACCGCCTCTCCCACGGTCCGGGCGTGCGGAACGGGAGTGCGTTCGCCGCCGAGAACGCCGTCGTCGAGGCCGCCGCCGAGCGGGGGACGCACGTCCACGTCGCCGCGAGCCCGGACGACCTACGCCCACGCGCCGACGGCCGGGCGGGCGTTCCGCTCGCTCGCACCGGCCTCGGCCGGCGAGCGCGCGCTGGACGGCGGCGAGGAACGGATCGGGACGCTCCCCGACGACGCCGAGACCGCGTTACGGGCGCTCGGCGACCCGATCGACGGCGACGACCCGCTGAACTGGCGCGCGTTCGACGTCGGGGCGGTGTTCGTCCGCGACGGCGAGACACCGCTGTACCACTCGGTCCCACACGAATTCCACGTCCGCGAGGTGTACGCCGCCGACGCGCCCGCGTACCGCGACGCCGTGCGGACCGCGCTCTCGGCGATCGACGGCGTGGCGCTGTACCCCGCGGGCCCGCTGCTCACGTGGCGCGTGAACGAGACCGCCTACGAGCTGACGCCGACGTCGCTGCGGTACGCGACGCGCGACGGCGACTGGCGCGCCCACTCGCTCGACCGCCTCGCCGCGGCCGAGACGGCCCGCGGCGGCCGCGGCGTCGACTGCGAGTGGCGCTCGATGACGGCGACGGCACGCGACCCGATTCAGCGGGCGCTCGGGCGCGTCTACGACGTGGTCGCGAGCGAGCCGCCCGGGACGGTGCCGACGGGCGACGCGTCGACGACCGAGGCGGTGCTGGCGGCGCTGTCGGACCTCGCGGAGTCGCTCGGTTACGCCTACGCGGTCAGTCGCCGCTGACCTCGACGGCGTCGCGCTCGACGGCGAGGCGGAACGTCGGAACGGTCCGGTAGATGAGCTCGACGACGCCCTTTCGCTTGAGCGACTGGAGGGCGCGCCGAACGTCCTTCGCGCTCGGCTCCTCGCCGTCGTCGTTCGCGAGGTCGTCGCCGTGGGCCTCGCGGAGGCGGTGGAGGACGCTGACGACGCTTGCGGACTCCTCCGCCGGGCCCGGTGCGACGCCGAACACGAGTCGCTCGAAGTCCGTCATGTGGACCTCGAAGGAGTCGGGTTCCTCGCCGGTGACGGTGGCTCGCGCCTCCGCCGTCGCGCGGATGAGGCTGTTCTCGTCGCGGTAGTAGTACTCTTTCAGCTCCGATTCGAGGTACTGGTGGACCTCGCTCCCCGACTCCATCCCCCAGCGCTCCTGGAGGGCCTTGTTCTTCGTCGGCTGGAGCTCCACGATGTCCGCGAGGCGTTCGGCCGCCTCCTCCGAGAGGGTCATGGTCCCGCGTATTCGGCGGCCCTATTTCGCCGTTTCCCCTCCGGAATCGCCGTCCCGGCTCATCTCGCCCCCATCGTTATGGGCCACCTCCCCGTCCGTGCCACCATGAGCGATCCCGTTCGGCTCGACGTCGACGACGCGGGCGTCGCGACGATCACGATCGACCGCCCGGACCGACTGAACGCGCTCGATAGCGCGACGCTCGACGCCCTCCTCGGTGCGCTCGCGGACGCCGAGGCCGCCGACGCTCGCGCGCTCGTCCTCACGGGCGCGGGCGACGACGCCTTCGCCGCCGGGGCGGACATCGCCGAGATGGCGGAGTACGGCCCCGCGGAGGCCCACGCGTACGCCGACCTCGGCCACGACGTCACGCGGGCGATCGAGACCTTCCCCGCGCCCGTCATCGCGGCGATCGGGGGCTACGCGCTCGGCGGCGGCCTCGAACTCGCGCTCGCCTGTGACCTGCGCGTCGCCGCGGAGAGCGCCGTCCTCGGGCAGACCGAGACCGACCTCGGGATCGTCCCCGGGTGGGGCGGGACCCAACGCCTCCCCCGACTCGTCGGTGACGAGACGGCCCGTCGGCTCATCTACTTCGGCGACCGGATCGACGGGCAGGACGCGTACGACCTCGGCCTCGTCGGTGACCTCGTCGCGCACGACGAGCTCGGCGAGTACGTCGCGGACCTCGCCGCCGACCTCGCCGCGCGCCCGCAGTTCGCGCTCGCCGCCGCGAAGGAAGCGATCACGAAGAGTCACGAGACGGACCTCGGCGCGGGCCTCGACTTCGAACGGCGCACGTGGGCCTCGCTGTTCGGTACGCACGACCAACGCGAGGGGATGGCGGCGTTCTTGGGGGAGCGAGAACCGGTGTTCGAGTAGCGCGCGGCGGCTTCGTCGCCGCGAAGAACGAACGGCGGCCCGCGACAAACAGTTAAGGAGCGGCCAGCGGTACCTGAAGCCATGACAGAACGCGTGAAGCTCAAGGACCTCGAAGACGCCCTCGACGGGCTCCCGTACCCGCTCAGCAAACAGAACGCGGTCGAGGAGGTGACGGGGCTCGTGCTTGTCTACGCGGACGGCGAGGAGCCCGCCGCGGACGTCGTCGAGCGCATTCAGGAGGAGGTGTTCGATGATCCCGCGTCGCTCGCCATCTCGATCCGCAACAACCTCCCGACGGAGGCCGTCGGGGAGCCGGGTCAGTCGGAGGGCGAGGGCTGACGGCGCCGAACACGGAGGCTTATGTGGGCGGGTCAGCTACGGGGGTAGCATGGAATTCTGCGACGAGTGCGGTTCGATGATGCGGGCGGAGGACGACTTCTGGGTCTGTACGTCCTGCGGTCACGAGCAGCCGAAGGGCGACGCCGCCCAGTACACGGTCACCGAGGGCCAAGAGGAGTCGGAGATCGTCGACGTCTCGGACGCCGAGGACCGCGGGCTCCCCTCCACGAAGACCTTCTGTCCGGAGTGTGGCAACGATCGGGCCTACTACTACATGCAGCAGATCCGCAGCGCCGACGAGTCCGAGACGCGCTTTTTCATCTGTACGGAGTGCGAGCACCGCTGGCGCGAAGACGACAACTAACCTAAGATCGGGGGCTCTCCCGCGGGGGATTCGCTTCGCGGTTCGCGCTCGTAACGATCGCCACGAGCGGCGCCCGAGCGGTCCCGTCGCTCGGTGAGTGCGGAGGCGACACCGCGACGGTACCGCGATCGTGGCTCGCACGGCCACGCGATTGCGGACCGATCGACAGCGTACCACAGCGACACGATCGTGGACCTCTATCGCCCGCGCTCCGCACGGCGACGCGCCGGCCTGCGCCTACGGTTTTCGCGCGAACGTGAGGTAGCCCGTGTGGCCGACGCCGCGGGTGCTCGGTCTGGACCCCCGCTCGTCGAAGTCCATCGCGCGCTGGATCGTCTCGATCGTGTCGACGCCGGTGAGGCCCGCGTCGACGGCGGCCTCGTGGCTCGCGCGGGCGTTCTCGACGAACGGCGAGTAGACGGCGACGAACCCCCCGGAAACGAGGTGGTCGTGGAGGCGGGCGACGACCTCGGGGGCGTCCGCGGTGTCGAGCGTCACGAGGTCGAACGTCCCGAGGTCGGCGAGCTCCTCGGTGACGTCACCGGCGCGGACTTCGACCCTCTCCTCGACGCCCGCGAGCGTCATGTTCTCGCGCGCGACCTCCGCGAACTCCTCGCGGGCCTCGAAGGTGAGGACGTCCGCACCGAGGCGGCCGAGGTAGGCGGCGAGGACGCCCGTTCCGGTGCCCGCGTCGAGGACGCGGTCGTCTGCGGCCGCGCCCGTCTCGCCGACGACGACGCCGATGTCCTTCGGCATCATCGGCGCGCCCGTTCGTTCGAGGTGATCGAAGAGGTCGGGGCCGCGCAGCGAGCGGACGGTGAACGGCTCGCCGAGATGCGTCTCGACGACCTGTCCCGGTTCGGGGTCCGCGGGGGTCTCGACGACGCCGAGGTCGGTGTGGAGCTCCTCGTCGGGGTGACAGAGGAACTCGCGGTCGTCCCGGACGAGGAGGAACGCCCTCACTCCAGCGTGGCGATCGCGGTCGCGAGGTCGCCGTCGGCGCCCTTCAGGGCCGCGCGGGCCTCCTCCTCGCTCGCGCCCGTCCGCTGGACGACGATCTCGACGTCCGAGTCGGGAATCTCGGGCTCGCCGGCGTCGGCGTCGTCAGCGTCGCCGGATTCGACGGCCGCGGTGGCCTCGCGCTCCTCCGGCTGCCCGAGGATCTGGTAGGTCTCCTGCCCGCGGGCGTCCATCTGCGTGACGTCGGCGTCAGTGAAGACGAGCTCGCGCCCGTCGGCCGTCGTGATGACGACCTCCTCGGCGTCGATCTCGGTGACGTCGATTCCCATCTGTTCCATCATCTGCTGCATCTTCCGGGGGTTCATCCCGCCGCCTCCTCCGAACATGTCCGTCTCTCCGGCCGCCCGGGGCAAAAGCACTGCGGGTCGCGGGCGCGTCCGGCGGTGTACGGTCGCCGTCGGGCCGTCACGGCCGGTCGGACTCACCGGGACGCACCGCCTACTGCGTGCCCGCGCCCTCCCGGATCTTGACCGCCATCCCGGTATCGAAGTCGCGGACGGCGTCGGCGTCGAGTTCGAGGCGGCCGACAGCGATCGGGGAGCCGCCTTCGTGGACGACGACGACCTCGTCGCCGGCGCGGCCCTCGGGGTCGACGTCCGTGACGAACTTGGCGAAGACGTTCTTCCCCTCGCGGACGAACGGCTCGCTCTCGTCGCCGACGACGACGCGGCACGCGGGCGCGCTGAGTGCGTCGTGCAGGCGCTCGCCGCCGGCGAGTCCGAGCGTGAAGCGCCCGTCGGTCCCGAGGGAGACGAGGCGTTCGCCCTCGCGCGTCGAGACCTGCCGGGGGCGCCCGGACTTCGAGCGGTCGACGTCGTACGCCTCCCCGTCGGGGAACAGCGCCTCGCCCGCGCCCGCGCGGAACTGGTAATCCGCGATCGTCCGCAGGGTCCGTCGTTCCGAATCCTCCATGCGGGACACCTCCGCGCGACGGCGGGATGTACCCTTCGGACGGGAGAGGTGGGCTTATGTGCTGGGCGACCCAAACCGAGAGTACGATGGAAACGAAGACGCTCGCGGGACTGCCGATCCTCGTGGCCGCGGTGGCGTTGCTGTTGTGGACGACGCTGACGATGAAGACCGTGAGTCCGATGACGCTCGGAGCCGGCGCGATCGCGTCCGTCGGACTCGCGGCGGGCGCGCTCCTCGTCGGTACGGCCGGCGACGGGCGCTCCGTTTAGAGCAGTACCGCTTCGGACAGATCCGCCAAGTCCGTGAAGTCGTCGGCGGCGTCGATGAGTTCGTCGGCGGTCGACGAGCGGAACCCGAACACCTCGACGCGGACGCCTTCGTGACGGAGGTGGTGGCAGAGCCGCGAGAAATCCCCGTCGCCCGTGCAGAGCGCGACGGCGTCGACCTTCTCCGCGAGCGTGACGGCGTCGAGGCTGATGCCGACGTCCCAGTCGGCCTTCTTCGACCCGTCCCCGAACGTCTTGATCTCCTTTATCTTCGCCTCGAAGCCGATGTCGCGTAGCGCCTCGAAGAACGACTCCTCCTGTGGGGAGTCCGCGCGGATGACGTAGGCGATAGCGCGGACGAGCTCGCGGCCGTCGACGGCGGCGTCGAGCAGGCCCGAGTAGTCGACGTTCTGCGAGTAGAGGCTGTGAGAGGAGTGATAGAGGTTCTGCGCGTCCGCGAGGACGGCGACGCGCTGTGCGGGGTGGATCTCGGCCATCTGTTGGCGTCCGCTTCGCCGGTCTGTCGTAAAGAGGCTACGCACGGGCGTGGACGCGAGCGACCGCGGGCACGTCGGCGACGCACTCACTCTCACTCGACCGCGGACCGCGCACCTCAGGCCTCGGGCGTCTCGTGGCGCGTCAGAGCGAGCGTCTCGGGGTCGAGGGCGTAGTAGGACTCCCAGACGGGGTCGACGGTGACGACGCGGGTGTCGCCGAACGTCGACTCGGTGTGCTCGTGGTGGTGGCCGACGAGGCAGAGGTCGGGCGAGAGCGCCGTGACGAGGTCGTCGACGTGCCGACAGCCGACGTCGTACTCCTCCATCACGGGCGTCCCGTGGGGGGCCTGGTGAGTGAGGAGGACGTCGACGTCGTCGAGGGCTTTCGCGCGTTCGACGTCCGCGCGGACGAAGTGGCGGCGGCGCTCGCCGACGAGCGCGGAGCGGGGTTTGTCGTACTGCGTCGGCGCGTAGTTCCCCGAGAGGCCCGCGACGCGAACGCCCTCGACGTCGACGGCGTCGCTGGCGAGCAGGCGGGCGTTCTCGACGTCGCGCGAGCGGACGCGGCCGTGACGGAGCGCGTCGATGACGTCGAAGTCCTCGTTGTTGCCCGCGACGAAATACGTGCGCACGGGGAGGTCGTAGTATTCGAGATCGCCGCACTGGACGGCGACGGACTCGTCGGCGGCGCGGTAGGCGGCGAAGAGCGCCCGCTTGCGGGCGGGGTCGGTCGCGTGAGCGTCGCCGAGGACGAGCATCGTCCCGGTGGTGTCGGCCGCGCCGGCATAAATCCTCGCCAGTCGCGCGACGCGGCGACAGAATCTTATAACAGCGCCCGTTACACGACTGTATGACCGGAACGCACGCGCTCGCGCGGTCGCCGACCGCCGTGAGCGACGGCGTTCTCCCGCGCGTCGCTAAACGCGCGCGAACCGGAACCGGCTCGCTGCGGGCGTAGCGTCCCGTCTCGGGCTACCGCGGTCGGAACCGCGTATCGTTTTACTCCCACCCGCAGTCACTCTACACCACACACATGTCCCACACGCCACCGATGACCGGCACGTTCGTCGCGATGACGACGCCGTTCGAGGACGACCCCGACCGCATCGATCACGAGCAGCTCGCCGCCGACGCCCGACGCTTGGAAGCCGCCGGCGTCGACGGCCTCGTCCCCGCGGGCTCGACCGGCGAGTCCGCGACGCTGACCCACGACGAACACGTCGACGTCGTCGACACCGTCGTCGACGCCGTCGACGTCCCCGTGATCGCGGGCGCGGGATCGAACTCGACCCACGAGGCCGTCTCGCTCTCCCGCCGGGTCGCGGACGCCGGCGCGGACGCCCTGTTGCTCATCTCGCCGTACTACAACAAGCCCGAGCCGGCCGGGATGGAACGCCACTACCGCCGGATCGCCGACGCGGTCGATCTCCCGCAGATCGTCTACAACGTCCCCTCGCGGACGGGGCGGTCCATCGACGTGGACACGACGGTCGCGCTCGCCGAGCACGAGAACATCGTCGGCTACAAGGCCGCGAGCGGCGACGTCGGGCTCATCTCGGAGGTCATCGAGCGAACGCGCGACGAGGAGTTCGCGGTGCTCTCGGGCGACGACGGGATGACGCTCCCGCTGCTCGCCATCGGCGCGACGGGCGTCATCAGCGTCGCCGCGAACGTCGTCCCGGAGCGCACGGCGGCGCTCGTCGACGACGCCCTCGACGGCGAGTACGCGCTCGCCCGCGAGCGCCACCACGCCCTCGGCCCGCTCTTCCGCGCGCTCTTCGACGAGACGAACCCGATCCCGGTGAAGGAGGCGATGGACGTCTGGGGGTACGGCCCCGCCGAACTGCGCGATCCGCTCTCCCGCGCGACGCCGGAGACCCGCGCGACGCTCGAGGCGCTCCACGACGACGTGGAGGGCGAGCGATGACGCCGCGGCTCGCCGTCACGGGCGCGACCGGCCGGATGGGGAAGACCGTCCTCGCGGTCGCGCGCGAGCGCGGTCTCGATATCGCGTTCGCGGTGAACCGCGACGCGGACGGCGAGCACGTCGAGGGCGTCCCCGTCCGTCCGAGCGCGGAGTTCGAGGCGCTCCTCGACGAGGAGCGCCCGGACGCCGTCGTCGACTTCACCGGACCGGAGGCGACCGTGGCGTACGCGGGAGCGTGTGCGACGTACGGCGTCCCGCTCGTCACGGGCACCACGGGGTTCTCCGAGGCCGACGTCGCGGCGCTGGAGGAAGCGGGCACCGCGGTCCCGATCCTCGTCGGCGCGAACTTCTCGCGGGGCGTGCAGGCGCTCCTCGACGCCGTCGAGAGCGCGGTCGCGGACCTCCCCGAGTACGACGTCGAACTGCTCGAAACGCACCACAACGGGAAGCGCGACGCGCCCTCGGGCACCGCGAAGGTCCTGCTCGACCGGATCGAGGGAGCGCGCGAGGGTGCGACCGAGCGCGTCCACGGCCGCGAGGGCGAGGCGCCCCGCGAGGCGGGCGAGATCGGCGTCCACGCGCGCCGCGCGGGCGACGTGACGGGCGAGCACGAGGTACTCCTCGCGGGGAACCACGAGAGCCTCGAACTGACGCACCGCGCGGGCTCCCGGAGCGTCTTCGCGGAGGGCGCGCTGGACGCGGCGGCGTGGCTCGCCGAGCAACCGGCGGACTATTACCGCTTCGAGACAATCGCCAGCCAACTGTGAGTCGAAGCTACGACGCGCTCGAAGCGGACGTGGAGGACCTCTGGGAACGCGTGCAGACCGACGGCCTCGGGCCCGCGGATCTCGATCCGGCGGACGCGGACACGATCGACGCCTTCCTCGAAGCGCTCGAAGCGGGCGAGGTCCGCGCCGCGGAGAAGGACGCGGGCGAGTGGGAGGCCGTCGAGTGGGTGAAGCGCGGCGTCCTGCTGAACTTCTCCCTCCGAGAGACCCAGCCCCGCGAGTACGGCGGCGTCACCTACCACGACGTCCTGCCGCTTCGCGACACCGCGGATCTCGGCGAGCGCGGCACGCGGAACACGCCGGACGGCACGACGATCCGACGGGGCGCCTACGTCGGCTCTGATGCGATCCTGATGTCCCCGGCGTTCGTGAACATCGGCGCGCACGTCGGCGACGGCACGCTCGTCGACTCCTGCGATACCGTGGGGTCCTGCGCGCAGATCGGCGACGACGTGAAGCTCGGCGCGAACACGCTCATCGGCGGCGTCCTCGAACCGGTCGAGGACGCGCCCGTCGTCGTCGAGGACGGCGTCTCGCTGGGCGCCGGCTGTCGCGTCACCTCCGGCTTCGTCGTCGGGGAGAACTCCGTCGTCGGGGAGAACACCCTTCTCACGCCGCGAATCCCCGTCTACGACCTCGTCGAGGAAGAGGTCATCTACGGCCACCTCCCGCCGGAGCGCCGGGCGTTCACGCGCTTCGTCGAGTCCTCCATCGGCGAGCACGATCTCTTCGACGGCGGCGCGTACAAGCCCGCCGTCGTCGCCACCGACCTCGAGGCGAGCACGCTCGAAGCCAGCCAGCGCGAGGAGGCGCTCCGGGAGTGAGCGGGGACGGCGACGCGGCGGGCCCGGCCGTCCGCCGGCTCTCGGCGTGGGACGCCGACGCGCTGGCCGAGCTCGCCGACGCGTACGGTACGCCGCTCTACGTCGACGACCTCGAACGGGTCCGCGCGAACTACGCGCGCCTCGCCGCGGCGTTCCCCGACGCCGAGGTGCTGTTCGCGGTGAAGGCCAACGCGGGCGCCCACGTCCTGCGGACGCTCCGCGACGCCGGGGCGGGCGCGGAGTGCGCGAGCGCGGGCGAGCTCGCGCGCGCCCTCGACGCCGGCTTCGGCCCCGCGGACGTCCACTACACGGCCGTCAATCCGCCCGCCGAGGACCTCGACTACGCCTGTCGGGTCGCCGCGGAACGCCCCGGTCTCACGGTCACCGCCGGCGCGCGCGACACCATCGACCGCCTCGCCGAGCGCGGCTTCGCGGGGCGCTTTTGCCTCCGCGTCCACCCGGGCGTCGGCGCGGGCCACAGCGAGTCCGTCTCGACCGGGAAGGACGCGAAGTTCGGCGTGCCCGCCGACGAGGCCGTCGCGGCCCTCGACGCCGCGGCCGACCACGGCTTCGACGTCGTCGGCCTCCACGCGCACGCGGGCAGCGGCATCACGAACGACCAACTCGACGAGCACGAGCGCGTCGTCTCGACGCTCGCGGACGTGGCGCGCGAGAGCGGCCGCGACTTCGAGTTCGTGGACGTCGGCGGCGGCTTCGGCGTCCCGTACCGGGAGGACGAGGACGCGCTCGACCTCGAACGCGTCGCCGCGCGCACGCGAGACGCCCTCGGCGGCGTGGACGCGACGCTGACGGTCGAACCCGGGCGCTACCTCGTCGCGGACGCGGGCGTCCTCCTCACCGAGGTGAACACCGTGAAGCGCGTCGCCGGCACCACCATCGCCGGCGCGGACGCGGGGATGACGGCGCTCGTCCGCCCCGCGATGTACGGCTCGTACCACCCGATCCGCTCGCTCGTCGAGTCCAGACCGACCGAGGAAGTTTCGGTCGTCGGGCCCGTCTGTGAGAGCACGGACGTCCTCGGCGAAGCGCGCGAGCTCCCCGCGCCCGAGCGCGGCGACCTGCTCGCCGTCGGGAACGCGGGCGCGTACGGCGTCGAGATGGCCTCGCAGTACAACTCGCGTCCGCGGCCGGCGGTCGTCGCCCTCGACGGCGGCGATCCCGAACTCGCCCGGCGACGCGAGACGCTCGCGGACGTGACGCACGCCGAGGACACGGCACGCACCTACCGAGACCCATGACCAGCTACGACGTGTACCACGGCACCGGCAACGCATTCGCGGTCGTCGACGCCGACGAGGCGCCCGAGAAGACGGCGTTCGGCACCGACCTCTGTCGGTCGCTCGACGTCGACGGCACGCTGTTCCTCGGGATCGAGGACGGCGGCGCGCGCGCGACGATGACGCTCGTCCAACCCGACGGCTCCCGCGCGGCGATGTGCGGCAACGGCGCGCGGTGTGCGGCGAAGTGGGTGAGCGAGCGCACCGGCCGCGACGTTCTCACCCTGGAGACGGGCGCCGGCCCGCGGCGCTGCACGGTCGAGGGCGACGTCGTCACGGTCGAGATGGGGACGCCGTCGTTCGCCCCCGCCGACGTCCCGCTCGCCCGCGAGGCCGCGCTCGTCGACGAGGAACTCGACGGGTACGACGTGACGGCGGTGAACACGGGCGTCCCGCACGCCGTCGCGTTCGTCGATGACGTGCGTAGCGTCGAGCTCGCCGAGGTGGCCCCGCCGATCCGCCACCATGAGGTCTTCCCGGAGGGCGCGAACGTGAACCTCGCGGCGGCCCGGGCGGGCGGCGGCTTCGATCAGCGCACCTACGAGCGCGGCGTCGAGGGCGAAACGCAGGCCTGCGGGACGGGCGCGGTCGCCATCGCCGCCGTCGCCGCCCGTCTCGGGTCGATCCCGGAGACGGGCGAGGTGACGGTGTCGCCACCGGGCGGCGACCTCGCGATCGGCCTGCGCGAGGACGGGACGACGACGCTGCGCGGCCCGACCGAGCGCACGCTGACCGGCGAGGTGTCGGACGCGTGAGCGTCGACCCGGTTCGCTTCCTCGAACGCGCCGTCGAAGTCCCCTCACACGAGGACGTCGACGCGATGCGCGCGTTGCTCGTCGAGGAACTCGCTGACGCGGGCGTCGAGGCGCGCGTGGACGACGCGGGCAACACGCTCGCCCGGAAGTCGGGCGCCCGCGAGGGCCCGCACGTCGTGTTGAACACGCACGTCGACACGGTGCCCCCGCACGTCCGACCGACGCGCGACGGCGACGTCCTGCGCGGTCGCGGATCGTGCGACGCGAAGGGACCGCTGGCGGTCCTGCTCTCGGCGTTCCTCGACGCCGATCCCGCGCGCGGGACGCTGACGCTCGCGGTGACGCCGGACGAGGAGACGGACTCGACGGGCGCACACCACCTCGCCCTCGACGCGGACTGTTACGTCGTCGGCGAGCCGACCGAGCTCGACGTCTGTACGTCCGCGCGCGGCCGGTTCCAGGGGACGGTGACGTGCGCCGGCACGGCGGCGCACGCCGCCGAACCCGACTCCGGCGTCTCCGCGATCCAGGGCGCGGCGGCGGCGCTCCGAGCGCTCGAAACGTTCGACGCCGAGCGCGGTCCCGACGGTCATCCGTCGCTGGGCGCGCCGACGCTGACGGCGACGACCATCGAGGGTGGGGCGGCGACGAACCAGATCCCCGCGGACTGCTCGTTTGTGATCGACCGGCGTTCCGTGCCGCCGGAGACGGCGGACGGCTTCTTCGCCGGCCTGCGCGAGCACCTGCGCGCGGCCGTCCCGGCGGACGTCGACGTGGCGGTCGATCCCCAAGCCCGGACGACGCCGTTCCTGGAGGCGTTCGCCACGCCGCGCGACGCCGACGTGGTGCGCGCGCTCTGCGGGGCGGGCGCGGGCGATCCGCGGCCGTTCGGCGCGGCGACCGAAGCCTCGTACTTCGCGCGCGACGCGCCGACGGTCGTCTTCGGGCCGGGCTCGCTCGCGGACGAGGAGGGCGCGGTCGCGCACGCGGAGCGCGAGTACGTCGACCTCCGCGAGGTCGAGACGGGCGCACGGATCGTCACCGACGCGCTCGGGGCGCTACTCGGCTGACCGGCGACTCACTCAGCCGAAGAAGACGTCGACGACGTCGCTGCCCCTGTTCCCGACGTCCCGGTACAGCTCCGTGTAGCCGCAGTTCTCGCAGGTGACGGTCTCGAAGCGGTTCGTCTGCACGTCGAACAGCTTGGAGAGCCCGGAGCCGGTGGTGGAGATCGAGCCGGTGGCGGCCTCGTCGTGGCCGCACTTCGGACAGCCGTAGTCGTCGTCGGTACCGCTCGGGGAGGTCTCAGGGTCGGACATCGCGGCCGGGAGTCCGTCCGCCGACGGTAAAAGCCTTGTACGCGTCAGGCGTCGCGGG
Source organism: Halarchaeum nitratireducens (assembly GCF_017874695.1). Lineage (NCBI taxonomy): Archaea > Methanobacteriati > Methanobacteriota > Halobacteria > Halobacteriales > Halobacteriaceae > Halarchaeum > Halarchaeum nitratireducens. Next base: position 115,193 of record NZ_JAGIKY010000013.1, on the reverse strand, counting down.
CGAGGTCGGCGGCGACGCCCGTGTAGCCGGCGGGCGTGAGCGCGCGGAGTTCCTCGCGGACGTCGGGGGACACGTCGAGGTCGCAGAAGAGGTCGCGGAAGTCGGCGAGCGTGACGCGTTCGCCGCGGGTGAGCTCTTTCACTCGCTCGTAGGCCTCGGTGTCTCCCTCTCGGCGGAGGATCGTCTGGACGGCCTCGCCGATGACCTCCGGGGTCTCCTCCAGGTCCTCGCGCATCACTCGCTCGTTGGGGACGACCTTCGCGAGGCCGTCCCGGAGCTTGCCGTAGCCGATGAGACAGTACGCGAACGCCGCGCCGACGTTCCGCTTCACCGTGGAGTCGGAGAGGTCGCGCTGCAGGCGGGAGGTCGGGAGGTAGTCGGCGAGGAAGTCGAGATCCGCGTTCGCCTTCGAGAGGTTCCCCTCGGAGTTCTCGAAGTCGATGGGGTTGACCTTGTGGGGCATCGTCGAACTCCCCGTCTCGGACTTCGCGGCCTCCTGGCCGAGGTAGCGCTGGGAGACGTACGTCCAGACGTCCCTGTCGAGGTCGAGGAGGACGGTGTTGGTCTCGCGGAGGGCACCGAAGAGCGCGGCGACGTCGTCGGAGGGGTTGACCTGCGTGGTGGGCTCGACGTGGTCAAGGCCGAGGGAGGCGACGAAGTCGCGGGAGAAGGCGCGCCAGTCGACGTCGGGATAGGCGACGTGGTGGGCGGCGTAGTCGCCCGACGCGCCGGCGAGCTTGCCGGCGAGCGCGTCGGCGGCGGCCTCGACGTCGGCGAGCTTGCGGCCGAGGCGGGCGGCGTAGACGGCCATCTCCTTCCCGAAGGTCGTGGGCGTCGCGGGCTGACCGTGGGTGCGCGCGAGCATCGGCGTGTCTGCGTACTCGTGAGCGAAGTCGACGAGCTCGTCGCGGATCGCGCGGAGTGTGGGGACGAGCACCTCGGTGACGGTGGGCTTGAGGAGGAGGCGGTAGGCGAGGTTGTTGACGTCCTCGCTGGTGAGCGCGAAGTGGATCCACTGGTAGACGCGCTCGGGGGCGTGCTCGCGGACGAAGTACTCGACGGCCTTCACGTCGTGGTTCGTGGCGGCGTAGGTCTCTGTCCCTTCGGTCTCGATGCGCTTGACGAGTCGCGCCGACTCGCCGTCGAAGGACTCGTAGGCCTCGCGCAGCGCGGCGCGTTCGGACTCCGAGAGGTCGAGCGGCGTCACGTCCAGGTCAGCGAGCGCGCAGAGGTACTCGACTTCGACGCGGACGCGGGCGCGGATCAGCGCGGCCTCGCTCGCGTAGTCCGCGAGCGGCGCGGTCCGTGAGGCGTAGCGTCCGTCGAGCGGCGAGACGGCGTCGAGGGGGTCGGGCATGGGCGTCACTCCCGCCCGGCGACCCAAAAGCGTGCCGGTCCGAATCGCCACGTGTGTGTATAGGTGGGGGCGAAAGGAGCGTCTATTCGCCTCTATCTATGCCCGTTCGTGTATATATCGGACTCAGGAACCGAAACCACTTTCTTCGTGGCGGTAGCGACTGCCACGTATGAAGCTCGCTGGCATGGCTAGCAACCGTGGACGGAACCTGCTGCACATCGCCGACCGCGCGCCCGGTGGCGCGGAGTTCTCGGTGATCGTCACGAACGACGCGGACGCCCCCGTGCTCGCGGCCGCCGCGGAGCGCGACATCCCGACCGAAGTCGTCGAACGCGACGCGGACGAGTTGCGCGAGGCCCACGAGGAGCGCGTCCTCGACGCGCTCGAGGGGTACGACTTCGACCTCGTCACGCTCGACGGTTACATGCGCGTCCTGACGGGGACGTTCCGCGACGCGACGCCGACGACGCTGAACGTCCACCCGAGCCTCCTGCCGTCGTTCCCCGGTGCGGACGCCCACGAGCAGGTGCTCGACGCCGACGTGAGCGTGACGGGCGCGACGGTCCACGTCGTCACCGAGGCGGTCGACGAAGGTCCGGTCGTCACGCAGGAGCCCGTCGCGGTCTACGAGGACGACGACGTCGCGTCGCTCAAGGAGCGCGTGCTCCACGACGCCGAGTTCAAGGCCTACCCGCGCGCGGTGAAGTGGTTCGCCGAGGGCGAGGCCGAACTCGTCGGCGACGAGGTGGCGGTCACGGCCGACGCCGCGGCGGAACTGCCGCTGCGCCGCATCGAGGGTGCGGATCGGACCGCCGACCTCCGATACGGGGAGAACCCCCACCAGGACGCCGCGGTCTACGGCGACGCCTCCTGCGAGGAGCCGAGCGTCGTCGCCGCCGAGCAGCTCAACGAGGGCGCGAAGGCGCTCTCGTACAACAACTACAACGACGCGGACGGCGCGCTCAGCCTGATCAAGGAGTTCGAGCGTCCCGCGGCCGCGGCGATCAAGCACACGAACCCCGCCGGCTGTGCGACCGCCGACACCCTCGCGGAGGCCTACGCGGACGCCCTCGCCACGGACCCGATGAGCGCCTTCGGCGGCATCGTCTCCCTCAACCGTACGTGCGACGAGGAGACCGCCGAGCTGATCGTCGACTCGTTCAAGGAGGTCGTCGTCGCCCCCGGATACACCGACGACGCGCTGGACGTCCTCACGGCCCAGGAGAACCTCCGCGTGCTCGACGTCGGCGGCGACGAGCTCGGACCGGACGTCGTGAGCGAGACCTACACGGATCAGTCGCTCGTCGGCGGCCGCCTCGTCCAAGAGCGCGACACGTGGGCCCCCGAGCCGGACGACCTCGAGGTCGTCACGGAGGCCGAGCCGACCGAGGCGCAGATCGAGACGATGTGCTTCTCGTGGCGCGTCCTCAAACACGTGATGTCGAACGGGATCGTCCTCGCCAAGGACACCGAGACGGTCGGCGTCGGCATGGGCCAGGTCTCGCGCGTCGACGCCGTCCGCCTCGCCGCGATGAAGGCCGAGGAGCACGCCGAGGACAAGGGCCCCGAGGGCTCCGTCATGGCCTCCGACGCCTTCTTCCCGTTCCCGGACGCCGTCGAGGAGGCCGCGAAGGCCGGGGTCGACGCCATCGTCCAGCCCGGCGGGTCGAACAACGACGAGGCCGTCATCGAGACCGCCAACGAACACGGTATCGCCATGGCGTTCACGGGCAACCGGACCTTCCGTCACAGCTAATGCGCTTCTCACGCCCCCGTCTCTCCCCCTCTCGGCGTCCGCGGGGAAACGGCTACGACGCTCGCGCGCGATCGGGCGTCCGCGTCGCGGACCGGGGGTGAGTCCATCCGACACGCATTTGACGGCCGGCGCGGACGTATCGGTATGCGCTACGACGAGGCCGCGAACTTCCTCCTCGACCTCCGGCGGTTCAGTCCGCGGGCGGGGACGGAGGGGATCGCGGACCTGCTCTCGACCCTCGACGACCCACATCGGGGCCCGACGTACGTCCAGGTCGCGGGGTCGAACGGGAAGGGAAGCACTGCACGGATGGTGGAGGCCGCGCTCCGCGAGACGGACCTGGACGTCGGTCTCTACACGTCGCCGCACTTCGACGACCTGCGCGAGCGGATCCGCGTGAACGGGCGGAAGATCCCGGAGTCAGCGGTCACGGAGTACACCGCGGCGATCGAGGCGTACGTCACGGAGCACGCGGCGGCCGGTGAGTCGCCGACGTTCTTCGAGGCGGTGACGGGGATGGCGCTCTGGCACTTCGGCGAGAGCGACGTCGACGTGGCGATCCTCGAAGTCGGCATCGGCGGCCGGTTCGACGCGACGAGCGTCGTCGAGCCGAGCGCGGCCTGTGTGACGAGCGTCTCGCTCGAACACACGGACGTCCTCGGCGACACCGTCGCGGAAATCGCGCGCGAGAAGGCGGCGGTCGCGCCGGCCGACGCGCCGCTCGTCACGGCGACGACGGGTGAGGCCCGCGAGACCGTCCGTGAGATCGCCGGCGACATCGTGACGGTCGGCGAGTCGGCCGACGACGACGTGCGGGTCTCCTACGAGGGGCCCGTGTCGATCGGCGAGGCGGGCGTGACGATCACGGACGCGAGCGGGACGCTCGACGCGCGCCTCCCGCTGTTCGGCGAGCATCAGGCGACGAACGCGGGGATCGCGGCGACGCTCGCGCGCCAGCTCGTCGACATCGACGACGCGACGCTCGCGCGCGGCCTCCGGAAGGCCCACTGGCCGGGACGCTTCGAGGTGATGGGCGACGACCCCCTGACCGTCCTCGACGGTGCGCACAACCCCGACGCGTGCGCGGCGGTCGCCGATACGCTCGCGGACCTCGACTACGACGACCTCCACCTCGTCGTCGGCGCGATGAACGACAAGGACCACGTCGGGATGGCCGGGGCGCTTCCGACGGCCGATCACGTCTGGACGTGTCGCCCCGACACCGGGCGGGCGGAGGACGAGGCTGCGCTCGCGGCCGCGTTCCGCGAGGCCGGCGCCGGCGAGGTGTCGACGCGCCGCGCCGTCGAGACCGCGCTCGACCGGGCGCTCGCGGCCGCCGACGCGGACGACTGCGTGCTCGTCGCGGGATCGCTCTACACCGTCGCGGAGGCCCGGCGGCGCTGGACGCGGGTGTCCGTCCCGAAGCGCGCCGACGACCTCGCGGAGTCGCGCGCACACCTCGAACGCGCGCACGTCACCCCGGGGGGCGCCTGGCGGATGCGCGGGAAGGGCGTCCACCGGGTCGTCCGGACGCACGTCCAGAAGCGCCAGGCGCAGTACCTCAAGGAGGAGCTGTTGAGCCTCGGGGGCGAGTGCGCGGTCTCGGGGCTGAACGAGCAGGCCCGCGGGACCCTCGACGTCGTCATGATGGCGACGCTCGCGCAGTTCAAACGCCTCTGCGAGAAACTCGACGGCCAGCCGTACGGGCTGTCGATCTACGCGGACGAGCTCCGCGAGACGCTCGACATCCAAACCGACGAGGGCGGGGTCGACTACCCGTGGACGGACGAGGGGACGGCCGTGATGGGCATCCTGAACGTCACGCCCGACTCGTTCCACGACGGCGGCGAGTACGAGGCCGTCGAGGACGCCGTCGCCCGCGCCGAGCAGATGGTGGCGGACGGAGCCGACATCGTCGACGTCGGCGGCGAGTCGACGCGTCCGGGCGCGGACCCGGTTCCCGCCGAGACGGAGATCGAACGCATCGTCCCCGTCATCGAGCGGATCGCGGATCTCGACTGCCTGATCAGCGTCGACACGATGAAAGCGGAGGTCGGTCGCGCGGCGCTGGAGGCCGGTGCGGACGTCCTCAACGACGTCACCGGGCTCGACGACCCCGAGATGCGCTTCGTCGCCGCCGAGTACGACGCGCCGCTGATCGTGATGCACTCGCTGAACGCGCCCGTCGAACCCGGCGAGGAACCCGAGTACGACGACGTGGTCGAGGACGTCATCGACGAACTCCGCGAGCGCGTCCTGCTCGCGGAGAAGGCGGGCCTCCCCCGGGAGAAGATCGTCGTCGATCCCGGTCTCGGCTTCGCCAAGACCGTCGACGAGGAGTTCGAGATCCTCAAGCGCACCGACGAGTTCCACGCGCTCGGCTGTCCCGTCCTCATCGGCCACTCGCACAAGTCGATGTTCGGCGCGATCGGGGGGCCCGAGGACAGCGCGCCCGCGACGGTCGCGGGCACGGCCATCGCCGCCGAGCGCGGGGCGGACGTCGTCCGTGTCCACGACGTCCCCGAGAACGCCGCCGCGGTCCGGACCGTCGACGCGACGCGCCGCGGGGCGGACGTCGCGGGGGACGACGATGCGTGAGGACGCCGACGGCCGCGCCTCCTACCTGCGCGCGGTCCACGAGGCGTACGACGAACTCGCACGCGTCCACCGCGAGGCCCGCACCGCGGTCGGCGAACCCGGGATCGATCAGGTGGACGCGGTGGCCCGCGACCTCCCGGACGGCGCTCGCGTCCTCGACGCGGGGTGTGGCTCCGGGGTCCCCGTCCTCTCGCGGTTCGACCTCGCGTTCGACGTCGTCGGACTCGACCTCTCGCGCGAGCAGTTAGAGCGCGCCCACGAGCGCTCGCCGACCGCCGGGCTCGTTCAGGGCGACATGACGTCGCTCCCGTTCGCGGACGGCGTCTTCGACGGCCTCGTCGCGCTCCACTCGATCATCCACGTGCCCCGCGACGCCCACCCGAGCGTCTATCGGGAGTTCCACCGCGTGCTCGGTGACGACGCGCCCGCCCTCGTCACCACGGGGACGGACGCCTACGAGGGCGGCACGCCGAACTGGCTCGGGAGCGGCGTCGAGATGCACTGGAGTTTCCCCGCGGCCGAGGAGACGCTGGCGAGCCTCCGCGACGCCGGCTTCGCGATCGAGGAGGAGACGCGCGTCCCGGACGAACACGGCGGCGGCGAGTTCCTCTTCGTCCGCGTGCGCGCCTAGAGCGACCGGTAGAGGTCGACGTGGCGCGCGAGGAACCGATTGGCGTCGTACTCCGCGTACGCCTCATTGACGGACGCGCGCGCCGTCGCCGTCGCCTCCCGGAGGCACTCGACCAGCGCCTCGTCGCTCGTCGCCAATAGGCCCCGATCGGCGTGCTCGACGAGCTCGTGCGCCGCCGAGTTCGCGTGGTACTCGACGACGCCGACGCAGCCGCAGGCGAGCGCGCGCAGGAGGTCGGTCGGGAAGCTCGTCCGCGTCGCCGTCTGCGCGTAGACGTGTGCGCCCTTGAACAGCGCGAGCCGCCGGTCGAGCTCGCACGCGCCGACGAAGTCGATCCGGTCCGCGATCCGCAGGTCGCGGGCCTGGCGCTCGTAGGCCTCGCGCTCCGGCCCGTCGCCGATCACGGTCGCCGACCACTCCCGGTCGCGGAACTCCGCGAGCGCGAGCAACAGCGATTCGAGGTTCGCCGCGTCGTCCAGCCGCCGGGAGTAGACGACGTCGCCCGCGTCGGCCGCGGGATCGACGGCCCGGACGCGCGCCATCTCGACGGGGTTCGGCAGGCGCGTGAGCGCGTCGCCCGCGACGCCGAGCTCGCGGACCGCCGTGGCGACGAACGCCGAGGGGACGATCGCCGCGTCCGCCGCTCGAAGCGCCCAGCGGTCGGCGCGCGACCCGGGCGGCGGCTCGTAGTAGCCGATCACGACCGGCGTGCCCGGCGACGTCACGCGCGCGCCGAGGGCGTGCTCGGGGGTCGCGCCCGCGACGTGGACGACGTCGGGATCGAACCCGCGAAGCGCGCGGGCGAGCCGAAGCGTCGCCCAGCGCTCGCCCGGCGTCGACGCGATCGCGCGATACGTGATCCCGTCGTGGTCGAACGACGGGAACCCCCCGTCCCACCACCGCGCGCAGAACACCGTGACGTCGTGACCGTTCGCGTTGAGCAGCGACGCGAGCGCGTCGAGGCGCGCCGCGGCGTCGTCCGCGGTGCGTCGCTCCTCGTCGTGATGAACGGTCCGGTCCGTAACGAGCGCGACGCGCATGTCTGACGGGTGTGCGAGACGGGGGCAAAAGCCTTGCTGCATCCTGTTCCGGAACGGCGTCGGGGAGGGCGGCCGGTACGATGGCGTGAGCGGGCACGACGGGAGCCGAGGGTGCGGCAGTCGGCGGCGACACGCCGCGCGCACTCTCCCGGTCCGCATCGGCACCCGAAGACCTATCGACGCGCCCGCGCACCTCCCCGCATGGCCTACGACATCGAGCGGTACCTGAACGTCCGGAGCGCCGGCGGGCCGACGTTCGGCCCGGACGGCCAGTTGGCGTTCAGGATGGACACGACGGGCGTCACGCAGGTCTGGCGCCTCGACGGCGCGCGCGAGTGGCCGGCGCAGCTCTCCTTCCACGAGGAGTCGGTGAGCTTCGCGTCCTACTCGCCGACGCGCGACGAACTCGTCTACGGGATGGACCGCGGCGGCAACGAGCGGACGCAGCTCTACCGGCTCGCCGGCGACGGGAGCGACGAGGTCGCGCTCACGGACGACCCCGAGACGATCCACGGCTGGGGCGGGTGGAGCCACGACGGCGAGCGCGTCGCGTTCACGGCGAACCGCCGCGACGAGGGGCACTTCGACGCGTACGTCCAGCGCCGCGACGAGACGGCCGACGCCGCCGACCTCGTCTTCGACGGGTCGGAGTCGGACCTCTGCTCTCTCGCGGGGTGGAGTCCGTCGGACGATCGACTCCTCGTCCACGAGACGCACTCGAATCGCTCCCACGACCTCCACCTCACGCACCTCGCAGGGGACGTGGTGCCCCTCACGGCCGACCACGAGGGCGAGGTACGGTACGCCTCGGTCGCGTGGGGACCCGACGGGGAGACGCTGTATGTGGCGACGGACGCGGGCCGCGACACGCTCGCGCTGCGCGAACTCGATCCCGAGACGGGCGCCCTCGGGCCGGTCGAGATCGGCGGCGACTGGGACGTCTCCTCGGTGGTCGTCGACGCCGCGACGCGGACGATGGCCGTGGTGCGCAACGTCGACGGGTACAGCGACCTCTCCCTCTTCCGGATCGACGACGCGGGCGAGCGCGTCCCGCTCCCCGATCCCGACCTACCCGAGGGCGTGCTGATGGGGCTCTCGATCGGGCCGGACGGCGATCGCCTCGCGGCGGCCGTCTCCGCGCCGACGCTGAACACGAACGTCCACGTCGTCGCCCTTGAGACGGGCACGAGCGAGCGGTGGACGGCCGCCGCGACGGCCGGTATCCCGCGATCGACGTTCCGCGAGCCGACCCTCGTCCGGTACGAGTCGTCCGGCGTCGAGGGGCCACGCCCGTCCGCCCGGGAGACGGAGTCGCCCGCCGCCCTCGACATCCCGGCGTTCCTCACGCTCCCCGCGGGCGAGGGTCCCCACCCGGTCATCGTCGACGTCCACGGCGGTCCGGAGTCCCAGCGCCGCCCCTCTTTCCTCGCGCTCCGTCAGTACTTCGTCGACAACGGCTATGCGGTCTTCGAGCCGAACGTCCGGGGATCCTCGGGATACGGTAGGCGCTACATGAACCTCGACGACGTCGAGAAGCGCATGGATGCGGTCGCGGACCTCGATCGGGGCGTCGAGTGGCTCACCGCACGCGACGACATCGACGGCGATCGGATCGTTGCCTACGGCGGCTCGTACGGCGGATTCATGGTCCTCGCGGCGCTAACCGAGTACCCCGACCGCTGGGCCGCGGGGGTCGACATCGTCGGCATCGCCGACCTCGTCACCTTCCTCGAAAACACGGGCGAGTGGCGACGCGAGCACCGCGAGGCGGAGTACGGGAGCCTGAGCGAAGACCGTGCGTTCCTCGAATCCATCTCGCCGATCAACAACGTCGATCGGATCGAGGCGCCGCTGCTCGTCATGCACGGCGCGAACGATCCCCGCGTCCCCGTCGAGGAGGCCGAACAGATCGCCGCGGAGGCGAGCGATCACGTCCCGGTCGAGAAGCTGATCTTCGACGACGAGGGTCACGGGTTCTCGAAGCTGGAGAACCGCATCACCGCGTACCGGACCGTCGTGGACTTCCTCGACGAACACGTCCGGTAGGACCGCCGGGCCGAGCGTGCGTGCGCGACTCCCGCTCGGGGGGCGCGACGCGTGGGGGCGACTCTCGATCCTATTTGATCTTCGTCCCGGGCGCCGCGTCGCCGTGCGTCGTGAGGAGGTCGGCCTCCTCGCCCGCGGCGAGCACCATGCCGTCGGACTCGACGCCGAACAACTCGGCCTGTTCGAGGTTGGCGACGACGACGACCTTCGTTCCCGGGAGGTCCGCGACGTCGTGAAGCTGCTTGAGGCCCGCGACGATCTGTCGGGTCTCGATCCCGATATCGACGCTGAGGCGGAGGAGATCGTCGGCGCCCTCGATCTCGTCTGCGCCCTCGATGCGCCCGACGCGGAGGTCGAGGTCCTGGAACGTCCCGAAGTCGATGCGGTCGTCGGCCAGCGCTTCGAACGCGGCGGTGCCGTCGTCGGTCTCGTCGTTCGCGGCTTCGTCGTCCTCGCCGGCGGTCGCTTCCGCGACGCGCGTTTCGAGCTTCTCGTTGAGCTCGGCGACGCGCTCGTCGTCGATCTTCTCGAAGAGCGGGCCGTCGGGCTCGGGGAACGTCTCGGGGGGCGCCTGGAGGCAGTCGGCGACGGTGGCGTCGGCGACGCGTCCCTCGGCACCGAGCTGGTCCCACGCGTCCTCGGCCTTCTCGGGCGTGATCGGCTGGAGGAGGACCGCGACGGCCTTCACGAGCTGCACGCAGTCGCGGATGACGGGCGCCGCCTCGTCGTCGTCGAGCTTCCACGGCGCGGCGTTCTGGATGTACTCGTTGCCGTAGCGCGCGAGGGCGACGGCCGTCTCGCCGGCCGAGCGCACGTCGTAGTCGTTAAGCGCGTCCTCGTAGTCGTCCATCGCCGCCGCGATCCGGGTCTCCGTCTCGTCGGTGAGCTCGGCGTCGGGCGTACCGTCGAAGTTGCGCGCGGCGAAGAGGAGCGCGCGGTTGACGAAGTTTCCGACGACGTCCGCGAGCTCGGTGTTGACGCGCTCTTGGAAGCGCTCCCACGAGAAGTTGACGTCGCGCTCGAAGCCGGCGGCGGTGGCGAGGTAGTACCGCAAGAGGTCGGGGTGGAACCCCTCCGCGAGGTACTCGTCCGCCCAGATCGCGCGGTTGCGCGACGTCGAGAAGGCCTCGCCGTTGAGGTTGACGAACCCGGTCGCACAGACGGCGCGTGGCTCGTTGTAGTCGGCGGCCTTGAGCATCGACGGCCAGAACACCGTGTGGTGTTGGATGATGTCGCGCCCGATCACGTGGACGATCTCCGAGTCGCCCTCGGTCCAGACCTCCTCCCAGTCGTAGGTCTCATCGCCGACGCGCTCCGAGTACTGCTTGCTGGAGGCGACGTACTCGACCGGCGCGTCGACCCAGACGTAGAGCACGAGGTCGTCCGCGCCGTTCGCCTCCTCGTCCGGGTAGTCGATCCCCCAGTCCATGTCGCGGGTGATACAGAGGTCCTGCAACTCGCCCTCGATCCACTCGCGGGGCTGGTTCTGGGCGTTGCTCGTCCCCTCGAGTCGGTTGATGAACCCCGAGAGGTACTCTTGGAACTCGGAGAGACGGAGGAACTTGTGCTCGCGCTCGCGGTACTCGGCGGGGTTACCGGTGAGCGTGCTGACGGGATCGACGATGTCGCCGGGTTCGAGGTGGCGCTGGCACCCCTCGTCGCACTCGTCGCCGCGGGCGTGCTCGCCGCAGTAGGGACATTCACCCTCGACGTAGCGGTCGGGGAGCCACTGGTCGGCGTCGGGGTCGTAGGCGACTTGGATCGCCTTCTCGTAGACGTGGTCGTTGGCCTCCCACGCGCGGACGAACGCCTGGGTGAGCTCGACGTTCGTCTCGTCGTGCGTGTGCCCGTAGTTGTCGAAGTCGACGTTGAAACGCGGGAAGGTCTCCTCGTACTGCTCGTGGTGGCGCAGCGCGAACTCCTCGGGACTGACGCCCTCCTTCTCGGCGTTGACGGCGATCGGCGTGCCGTGCATGTCCGAACCGGAGACGAACGCGACGTCCTGTCCGAGCCTCCGGAGCCCGCGGCTGAACGCGTCGCCGCTGACGTACGTCCGCAGGTGGCCGACGTGCAGGTCCCCGTTCGCGTAGGGGAGCCCGCAGGTCACGAGCGCGGGGTGTTCCGTGGGGAACTCCTCGTGGGTCATGTCCGTATCACGGAACCGTGTCGGCCTAAATCCCGCGGATTCGCGGTGCGATATCGATCGCCATCACGCGCCTCGGCGCCGCCGCGCGCTCGAACGCGGGACTTAGGAGGGTGGAGCGCGTTCCGCCGGAGGCGGTGGTACCGGTGCCGCCCCCGTGTTCGGCGCTCGGAACGACGTACCTTTACCTGTTGCATACCGATAGGTTACACATGGGATTCGGTAGCTACGACGAGTCCGAGCAGGAGAACCAGAACGCGGACGCCGACTACGACGAGGAGGACGCCGTGAACGTCCACCAAAACGACCACGACGGGAGCGTCAGTTTCGACACGGGGGTCTCCAGCGGCGAACTCGTGGACCGCCTGCAGGAGATGAAGGACGACGACGAGGAGAGCTAACGGATCGACACCGGGAGGCGCTCGAAGCCGGTCTTCGACGCCTTCGCCTTCGGCACCGCCGCGTCGAGGTCGACTCCGAGCTCGTCGACGCGCTCGGCGAACGCCCGGAGGACGATCGGAGCTTCGAGGCGGGCGAGCGGCGCGCCGATGCACGTGTGCGGCCCGGTGCCGAACGCGAGGTGGTCCGGATCGCGCGTCGGGCGGAACTCCTCGGGCGCGTCGTACCGCGCGGGGTCGCGATTCGCCGCCCCGATCCAGAGGACGACCGTCTCGCCGGCCGGGATCGTCGTTCCGGCGATCGTCACCGGCCGCGTCGTCTCGCGGGCGCGAGCCTGGAGGGGCGCGCGGTAGCGCAACACCTCTTCGAGGACCACGTCGAGGTCGTACTCGTCGAAATCGGCGAACAGGTCGTGGTCGTCGAGGAGGTAGAGCGCGTTCGAGAGGTGTTCGGTCATCGTCCCCTGCCCCGCGAGCAGGAAGTCGAAGCAGTTCGCGCCGATAGTCGCGTCGTCGAGCGTCGTCTCCTCGACGAGGCGCGAGACGAGGTCGTCAGCCGGGTCCGCCCGCCGGCGCGCCACCAGGTCCGCGAGGTAGTCGACCGCCTCGGCCATCCGCTCCCCCTCCCCGCTCTCCGCGGCGCTGTGCTCGCTGTTCATCACCTCGCGGAACGTCTCCAACCACGTCAGCACCCGCCCCTGATCGTCGCGCGGAACGCCGACGAGGTCCATGACGACCCGTAGGGGGACGGGCCGCGCGAACGCCGCCACGAAGTCGAACTCGGGGCCGTCGCGCCGCGCGACCTCGAACTGGTCGTCGGCGATCTCCCGGATCGACCCGCGGAGAGCACGTAGCCGATCGGGTCGGAAGAACTCGAAGAACTGGTGTTTCGACGCCGTGTGCTCCGGCCCGTCCGACCACACCATCGCCTCGTCGAGATACGCGAACGGCGTGTGCGCGCCCTCCTCCCGCGAGAGCGGCTTTCGAACCAGCGCGTCGTCGTCCTGCAGCGCCGCTTTCACGTGCTCGTGCGTGAAGACGTCGTAGACCTCGCGCTCGGGGTCGTAGTGCACCGCGCCGGTGCGGCGCCGCTCGTCGTACCACCCGAACGGGTCGTGGGCCGCGCCGGCCTCGCGGAGCCCGGCCGGCGTGCCGCCGTCGGAACCGTAAGGGGAACTCCCGTCCATACCGTGGTGTTTCGAGCGCCGTATTTATTGCTTCCCCACGTACGTATCGATACTCTCCGAAGAATACCGATTGTGGGAACTAGATGCGAGAGTACGAACCGTTCTAGGACGGACGAAGAGAGAGAAGTTCGTATAACCACGACTAAGGTCACACCACGGCCAGCGTCCCCTCGAAGAGGAGGACGGTGACGACGAGGCGGCCGACGCTCCCGGCGAACGTGGCGGCCGCGAACTTCACGTAGTCGCTTTCGAGGACGCTGAAGGCGTAGATGGAGAGCGTGTCGGGGAAGAAGGGGACGCAGAGTCCGAGCGCGAGACCGATGTACCCGTACGATTGGACGAGGGCGACGACGCGGTGTTTCGACCACTCGACCGGCTCGTAGCCGGCGCGACGGATCAGGTTGATCACGGGCCCGGAGTGCGTCGCGCCGTGGCCGATGTAGAGCGCGACGACGCTTCCGGCGGCCTTCCCGAGCCCGCTCGCCACCATCACGAGCGCGAGCTGGACGGGGTAGCTAAAGCCCAGATTGAGGCTCGCGGCCGGGAGGAGGACGACCTCGCTCGGGAGCGGGAGGACGACCGCGATCAGAAAGGAGTAGACGGCGATGACGAGGAGCGCGAGCGGTCCCGTCGTCGTCTCGACGAGGTGCTGGAGCCCGGCGATGTCCGTCGGGAGCGCGAGGGGTGCGGTGAACAGCGTCCCGGCGGTCGCGCGGGCGAGTCGCGACGTCATCGACCGCTCGCCCCGACCCGCACGGCGTCGAGCGTTTCGAGGAACGCCTCGAGCATCGCGCGGGTGACGTGCGGCATGCAGACGATTCGGGCCTCGCCGCTCCCGGTACGCGAGAGCCGCCAGCCCTCCGCGCGGACGGCGTCGAACGCGCTCTCCGGGAGGTCGAAAGCGACGAGCGGGAGCCCGGGCGGGACGACGTCGTACCCCCGGTCACGGAGCCCCTCGGCGAGGTACGTGGCGTTCGCCGCCGCGCGCTCGTGGTTCTCGCGGTACTCATCGGGCCACTGGGCGTCGAGCGCCGCGGCCGCGCCCGCGACGCCCGCGCCGCTTCGCGTCCCCGCGAGCGTCGCCTGCGCCGTCGTCTCAAGATACGGCGTCTCGACGGCGAGCGCGTCCAGCGTCGCGCGATCACGCGCGAGGAAGCCGCCCGCCGGGATCGGGGCCCGCCCGACCTTGTGCGGGTCGATGGTGAGCGTGTCGAGGGAGGCGTGGCCGAAGTGCCACTCGTGCTCGGTGAAGGGGAGGTGGAAGCCGCCCCACGCGGCGTCGACGTGGAAGCGCGCGTCCGCCTCCGCCGCGATCGCCGCGAGCTCCGGGATGGGATCGACCCGGCCGAACTCCGTCGTGCCGGCGACGGCGACGACGAGCGCGGTCTCGTCGCCGACCGCCGCGGCCACGGCGTCCGGGTCGGCGCGATGGTCGTCGTCCGTGGGGACGAGGCGGAGGGTGACGCCGAGGACGTCCGCGGCCTTCTGGAACGAGAAGTGGACGCTCGTCGGGGCGACGACGACGGGCTCGTCGCTCGCCGCGAGGTCGCGGGCGGCGCGGACGGCCTGCAGGTTCGCCTCCGTTCCACCGCCGGCGACGTACCCCGCAGGATCGTCGAGGCCGGCGACGGTACCGAGAGTGTCGAGCGCGCGCTCCTCCAGCGCGGCGACGTCGGGGTAGGTCGCCGGATCGCCGGGGTTGTCGGCGAGAAAGCGCTGTGCCGCACGGGCGGCCGCGGGATGCGGGCGCGTACACATCGAGGAGAGCACGCGATCGAACTCCTGCGGCGTCGCGTCCATACCGACGCGAGGGCGCGCCGGCCGTTTAAGCCGTCGGTTCCGTGCGGCGACGGCCGCGGTGGCGGTGAGACGGATCGACGTGGACGCGCGCTCCGCGCCTGCGTCGACGCCGGCTCATCTGACCGAGTCGAGGATCAGGCGCTGCTCGACGCGCTTCGCCTCGTGCTGGACGTCGCGCACGGCGTCCACGTTCGCGCTGATCGAGGAGACGCCGCGCTCGACGAGGAAGTCCACCATCTCGGGCTTCGATCCCGCCTGTCCGCAGATCGAGGTGTCGACGCCGTTCGCGCGACACGTCTCGATGACGGTCTCGATGAGCGCGAGCACGCCCGGGTGGAGCTCGTCGTAGTGGTCGGCGACGTGCTCGTTGTTCCGGTCGACCGCGAGCGTGTACTGCGTCAGGTCGTTCGTGCCGAAGGAGACGAAGTCCGCGCCCGCCTCGCAGAAGTCCTCGACGCAGAGCGCCGCGGCCGGCGTCTCGACCATCACGCCCCAGCGGCGCTTCTCGGTGTCGACGCCCGCGTCCGCGAGGGCGTCGCGCGCCGCCCGCGCGTCCCGGCCGTCGTTCACGAGCGGGAACATCACCTCGACGTTGTCGTACCCCATCTCGTAGAGGCGCGCGAACGCCGAGAGTTCGAGCTCGAACAGTTCGGGTTCGTCGAGCGAACGCCGCAGGCCGCGGTAGCCGAGCATCGGGTTGTGCTCGTGGGGTTCGTCCTCGCCGCCCTCCAGCTGGCGGAACTCGTCGGTCGGCGCGTCGAGCGTGCGCACGCGCACCGGTCGGGGGTAGAACTCGTCCGCGACGGTGCGGATGCTGTCGACGAGCTCTTCCGTGTACGCGCGCTCGCCGTGCGTCTCGACGTAGCGCTCGGGCGTGACGTTCGTCGAGAGGATCATGTGCTCCGTGCGGAGCAGGCCGACGCCGTCCGCGCCCGTCGCGGCCGCGCGCTCGGCGGCCTCCGGAATGGAGACGTTGACCTTCACTTCCGTCGCCGTCATCGGTTTCACGGGCGTCGTGGGGCGCGCGTCCTCGACGGGTTCGCGCTCCTCGTCGGGCTCGGCGGTCCCGGCCTCCACCGTCCCCCGGTCGCCGTCGATCGTGATCGGCTGATCGTCGCTGAGCACCTGTGTCCCGGTCTCCGTGCCGAGCACCGCGGGGACGCCGAGCTCGCGCGAGACGATCGCGGCGTGCGAGGTCATCCCGCCCTCGTCGGTGACGATCCCCGAGGCGCGCTTCATCGCGGGCACCATGTCCGGCGTCGTCATCGACGTGACGATGATGTCGCCCTGTCCGACCTTATCGAGCTGGTCGAGACCGCCGACGATCCGCGCGGCGCCGGAGGCGATCCCGGGGCTCGCGCCGAGTCCGGAGACGAGCGTCTCGCCGTTGGACGCCGCCGCGTCACTCGACGTCGACTCGTCGATCGTCGTGATCGGGCGCGACTGCAGCATGTACACTTCGCCGCCGGCGATCGCCCACTCGACGTCCTGGGGCGTGCCGTAGTGCTCCTCGACGCGCTCGCCGAGCGCGAGCAGCTCCTCCAACTCGGCCTCGTCGAGGACGCGCGCGTCGCGGCGCTCCGCCTCGACCTCGCGCTCCGTCGTCTCGCCCGTCTCGGGATGGCGCTCGACGAGGGTCTTCTTCGTCGCCACCGTGACTTCCTCGACCTCGCCGCTCTCGCGGTCGATGACGTAGTTGTCCGGGGAGACGCTCCCGGAGACGACGCCCTCGCCGAGCCCCCACGCGGCCTCGACGATCGTCGTCGGCGCGCCCGTCGAGGGGTGGCTCGTGAACATCACGCCGGACTTCTCGGCGTCGACCATCCGCTGGACGACGACGGCGATGTCGACGCGCTCGTGCTCGAAGCCCTGTTCCTCGCGGTAGTAGATCGCGCGCTGGGTGAAGAGGCTCGCCCAGCAGCGCTTCACGCGTTCGAGGAGGTCCTCGCGCGTGATGTTGAGATAGGTCTCCTGCTGGCCGGCGAAGCTCGCGTCCGGCAGGTCCTCGGCCGTCGCCGAGGAGCGGACGGCGACGAACGGGTCGTCCCCCAGATCGTCGTACGCCGCGAGCACGGTCTCGCGGACGTCCTCGGGCATCTCGGCCTCGAGGATGAGCTCCTTCGCCGTCGCGGCGGCCTCGGCGAGCGCTGCGGAGTCCTCGGGATCGACGTCGAGGGCCGCGAACAGCTCGTCGGCGACGCCCGACCCCTCGAGGAACGTCCGATACGTATCGGCGGTCACGACGAACGCGGACGGCACTGGGAGCCCGGCTTGCGTGAGCTCTCCCAGCGACGCGCCCTTCCCGCCGACGCTCGGCACGTCCTCGGCACTGATATCTGCGAGCCAACGTACTGGCATTAGGCACGCGGATAGACAGCACACCCGAAAATAGGTGTTTCGAGTCCCGTAACACTCATACGGGATTCGAGACTGAGTAAAAAGTTCGACCGCGAGGCGCGGGGAGCGCTAGGCCTCGATGATGTCGTCGCCCTCCTCGTCGCTCGGGACGTGCAGGTCGCCGTCGAGCGCCGTCACGGTCTGCCCCCCGACTCGAACGCCGCCGTCGACGCGCACGCGGACGCGCCCGGGCCGATCGACGTAGTGGCCCTGTTCGACGAGCATCTCCTCGGGGGTGTCGCCGCCGAACGCCCCGATCCCGTCGAGGTACGCGCCCGCGGCCCCCGCGGCCGTTCCCGTCACGGGGTCCTCGTGGACGCCGAGGGGCGCGCAGAACGCCCGCGCGTGCAGCGTCGACTCGCGTTCGAGGGTGTCGAGCGTGACCGCGTAGACCCCCTCCGCGCCGACGTCCGCGCAGAGGTCGCGGAGCGCGGCGTCGTCCGGGTCGGCGTCGCCCAGCGTCGAGAGGTAGTCGAGACCGACGACGAGGAACGGGAGGCCGGTGTCCGCGACCGCGAACGGGAGGTCGTCGACGAACGACATCGCTTCGACGCCCAACGCGTCCGCGACACGCTCGGCGTCGAAGTCGTCGTAACGCCGGACCGTCGGGTCGCGCTGGTGCATCCAGACCGTCCCCGACTCCTCGATTTCGACGTCGAGGACCCCGACGTTCGTCTCGACCGTGTGGTCGCCGGCGTCGACGACGCCCGCGTCGTGGAGGTGCGCGTGGGCCGCGATCGTCGCGTGCCCGCAGAGGTCGACCTCCGTCGTCGGCGTGTGGTAGCGCAGGCGGCGCTCGGCCTCGTCGCTCGCCGTCACGAACGCCGTCTCGCTCGCGCCCAACTCCCGCGCAACGGCCTGTCGTTGTGCCTCGCTCAGCCCGTCCGCGTCCGGGACGACGCCGGCGGCGTTGCCGTCGAGCGGGCGATCGGTGAACGCATCACAGAGGAGGGCGCGTGTGGTCTGCACGCACCACCCGTCGCGCGCCGCGCAGTTGAACGCTACGCTCCCCGTCGCCGGCGCGCCCGCTCACCTCACCGCGCCCGCGCCTCGACGTAGTTCCGGAACCGCTCGCGCGCCGCCTCCTCGCAGTCCACCTCGTACACGGCCCCCACGCCGTCGTCGAGCAGGTAGTCGAGCGCGTCGTCCGGATCCGACTCCGCCGTCACCACCTTCGCGCGGAGGTCGCCGCGCCGCTTGATGAGGTAGACTCCCGGTGCCTTCTCGTCGAGCGTCCACCGCCCAGTCCGTTGTGTGATACTCATTGGCACATCCTCGCCGACGGTAGACATGCCCTCCGACAATATATAATTATCGTTCGTTTCAGTCGGGCCTACGCGGGGGGCTTTCAGGTCACTTAACGTCCTCCGCGCCGTCCGATCCGGCGGGATACTCACATGGGCGACCTCCCGGACGACTTCACGTGCACGATCACGAACTGGGAATACATCTACGGGCTCTGCCGGGACGTCTCGGAACAGGTGAAGGAGGCTGACTTCGAACCCGACGTCATCGTCGCGCTCGCCCGCGGCGGCTGGTTCGCCGGCCGCTGTCTCTGCGACTTCCTCGGGCTGAACGACCTCACGAGCCTGAAGATGGAACACTACGTCGGCGCCGCTGAGAAGAGCGACGAACCGGAGGTCCGCTATCCGATGCCCGAGGACACCGTCGAGGGGAAGGACGTCCTCGTCATCGACGACATCGCCGACACCGGCGGCTCCATCGAGCGCGCCCACGAGTACGTCGACGAGCGCGGCGCCGACGAGGTCCGGACCGCCACCCTCCAGCTGCTCGGTACGAGCGCGTTCGACCCGGATTACGTCGGCGAGCGCCTCGAACAGTGGGCTTGGGTCGTCTACCCGTGGAACTTCATCGAGGACATGGTCGACCTCATCAGCGGCGCCATGGACGCCGACGGCGACGGCCCCTACACGAAGGCCGGGATCCGTCACCTCCTCGCCGAGCACCACGACATCGAGCGCATCGAGATGGAGATCGCCCAACCGGACCGCCTCGGGGAGGTCCTCGAAGAGATGACGCGACGAGACGTGCTCGTGCGGACCGCCGAGGACGAGTGGCGCCTGCGCGAGGGCGCCTGACCTCACGGCGACGCGTCCCGACGCCACGGAAAGCTCTAAATAATGGCCGGAGAGTAACAGGTATTAGTAATGGGTGTCCCGGACACCGGCTCGACGGCGTTCTCGCGCGAACTCGCCGCGCTCAAGCGTCGGGGATGCGCGGTCCTCGTCGTCGACGATCGCGGCCGCGGATCGACGGCGGCCTGCGAGCGACTGCTCGGCGGTGGCGGCTTAGAGCGCCGCCACGTCTTCCTCACGACCGACGCGCCCGTCGACGACCTGCTCGCGCGTCGCGCCGCCGGGACGCACGAACGCGATCCCGACAGTCTCGGCGTCGTCGACGCGACGAGCGCGATCCCGACTCGCTCCGCGGCCGCCAGCGCGCCCGCGGGGAGCGAGCCGTCGCCCGCCGCCCGCGCGTGGTACGACGCCGTCGACGCGCTCGACGATCTCACGGCGCTCTACGCGCTCGTCGAGGACCACGTCCGCCGCGTCGCCCACGACGACGCCGACCCCGGGGAGCTCCGGTTCTGTCTCGACGCCCTCGATCCCTTCCTCGACGCCGTCGATTCCGAGGCGCTCTTCCGGTTCGTCCACCTCCTCACGAGCACCGTCCGGAAGGCCGGTGGGATGGGTCACGTCCACACCGCGAGCGACCCGCGACGCGACCCCCTCGCCACCCTCGAACCGCTCTTCGACGCCACCGTCCACGTCGACGCCGACACCGGCGGAGTCCGCCAGCGCTGGGAGCTGACCGACGCCGGGATCGAGACCGACTGGTTCCCCCTCGACTAACCGTCGACGACCCAGAGGTCGCCGAACAGGTCGTCCTGCGCCAGCGTCACGCGGCCCCGATGGGCGAGAAAGAGCACCGCGAGGAACGACTCGACGCGCGAGTCGCCCGCGTCCGCCACCTCCGCGAACAGCACCTCCTCGCGCCCGCGATCGTAGTGCGCCGCGAGCGCGTCCTCGACGTCGTCGATCGTCGCCTCGATGTCCTCGCCGTGCGCGGTGTCCGTGACGTCCGCAGCCGTCGGTTCCGCGTCGGTCCGGAACTCGTCGCCGCTCCGGTAGTCGAGCTCCTGCACGCCGCGTTGGAACCCCTGCGGGCTCTCTGCGGTGTCGTACGTCCGCGACTCCTTCCACCACGATCCCCGCTCGGCCTCGCGGAGCGAACGCACGAGCTCGTCCAGCGTCTCCGGCGTCCCGCGCTGGGGTTTGCGTTCGAGGCGCCGATCCATCTCGTCCTCCAACGCCGCGATCGGGTCGACGCCGGGGGCGTCCTCGGGGAGCTCGTCCATTCCCGGCTCCCAGTCGTCCCACCCCGTCGCCTCCCCCTCGGGCTCCTCGGGCTCGTCCGGTTCGAGGAGGGCGTCCGACTTCATCCGCAACAGCACGGAGGCGTAGAACAGCGCTCGCCCCGACGTCCGCAGGTCCGCCTCGTCGAGCCTGTCGAGGAACGCGTCCGTCACGTCCACGATGTCGATGTCCCACGGCTCGATCTCGCCGTCCTTCGCCAACTGGACGAGCAACTCGACCGGCTCGACCTCCTCGTCCGTCTCGTCGCTCCCGTCCCGCCCCGGGTCGTCCGGGCCGTCGTCGAGAGAGGGGGGCGAGTCGTCGGACGACTCGTGGCCCGAGATGGTGAACGCGTCCTCCGGATTCCCCCCGTCGGTCCGTGGGTCGCGGTGGTCCCGACGCACGCGCGTCACCCGTGTTTCCGAGCGCCGGCGTCGCCGGTTCTCGTCCGCGCGCGCCTCACTGTCCTCGGGGTCCGCTCGCGGTTCGCCGCGCTCGCCGCTCGCGCTCTCCGAGACGCCTTCCCGAGGCGTCTCGCTAGTCATCCGCCGGGGCCTCCTCCCCGCTCGTCAGGTCGATCCCCGTCACGGCGCTGACGTTGTCGCCCTGCATCGTCACGCCGATGGCGCGCTCGG
Organism: Halarchaeum nitratireducens; assembly: GCF_017874695.1. Classification (NCBI taxonomy): domain Archaea; kingdom Methanobacteriati; phylum Methanobacteriota; class Halobacteria; order Halobacteriales; family Halobacteriaceae; genus Halarchaeum; species Halarchaeum nitratireducens. The sequence goes on along the minus strand of NZ_JAGIKY010000013.1, from coordinate 93,828 downwards.
AGCGTTCGAGCATCGCCGAGCGGTGGCTGACGACGACGAACTGCGCGTTCTCCGCGAGCTCGTCCACGAGCTCGCCGACGCGCTCTGCGTTCACGGCGTCGAGGAACGCGTCGACCTCGTCGAGCGCGTAGAACGGCGCGGGGTTGTGCCGCTGGATGGCGAAGATGAACGCGAGCGCGGTCAGCGACTTCTCGCCGCCGCTCATCGCGTCGAGGCGCTGGACCGGCTTGTCCGCCGGCTGCGCCTTCATCGTCAGTCCGCCCTCGAAGGGGTCGTCCTCGTCTTCGAGGACGAGCTCGCCGGAGCCCGCGGAGAGCCGCGAGAAGATCCGCTGGAAGTGCCCGTCGATCGCCTCGTAGGCGTCCATGAACGTCTCGCGCTTTTGCGACTCGTAGCTCTCGATGCGCTCGCGGATCCCCTCGGCCTCCTCCACGAGCGTCTCGCGTTTCTCCTCAAGGTCTTCGAGGTCCGCCGCGACCTCGTCGTACTCCTCGATGGCGAGCATGTTGACCGGCTCCAAGGCCTCCATCTCCCGATCGAGGCGGGCCACCGTCTGCGCCACCTCGTCGATGTCGGGGATCTCCGCGGGGTCGTAGTCGCCGACGGCGTCCTCCAGCCCCGCGATCTCCTCGCGGAGGCGCTCGGCCGCGCTCTCCAAACTCTCGACGCGGCTCTCGACGGCCTCGACCTTCTGCGCCTGCTCGTCGCGGGCGCGCTGGGCCTCCCCGAGGTCCGCCTTGAGCGCCGCGCGCTCTTCCTTCAACTCCGCGAGCTCCGCTTCCAGCTCCTCGACCTCGGCCTCCTTTTCGGCGAGCGTCTCCTGTTTCGCCTCGATCTCGGCCTCGAAGGCGTCGATCTTCTCCGCCTGCTCCGCCTTCGTGTTCTGGGCCGCTTCGACGTCGTCGTGGAGGTCGTCGATCTCGTTTTCGGCGTACTGGCGTTGGAGTTGGAGGTCGTTGAGCTCGCCGTCCAGCGCGGACTGCCGGTCCTCGAGGTCGTCGACCTCGGCTTCCAACTCCTCGCGTCGCGCGGTGAGTTCGGGGATCTCCGAGTCGGCGAGCTCCGCTTCCAGCGCCTCGATCTCCGCTTCGTGTTCGGCGATCTCGTCCTCGCGTTCGGCGATCTCCTCGTCGAGTTCGCCCATCCGCTCGTCGACGTCGGCGCGCTCCGACTCGAGCTCCGCGATCCGAGATTCGAGCTCCGCGATCCGCGCCTCGGTGTCCTCCTTCTCGGCTTCCACGCGCTCGATGTCGGTTTCGAGCGAACGGACGGTGTCGAGCGCGTCCGACTTCCGATCGCGCGCGCCGTCGAGGCGCTCCTCGACGTCCCGGACGTCGTCCCGGATCGACTGCCGTTCGTCCTCCAAGTCGTTGATCCGTGCCGCGACCCGTTCGAGTTGGCCCTTCCCGGACTTCGAGAAGGAGTAGCGCGACCCCGAGCGGGAGCCGCCGGTCATCGCGCCGGACTTCTCGACGAGCTCGCCCTCGAGCGTGACGAGGCGGTAGTCGCCCATCAGGTCGCGCGCCGTCTCCATGTCCTCGACGACGAGCGTGTCGCCGAGCACGTACGAGAAGACGCCGGCGTACTGCCGGTCGAAGTCCACGAGGTTGAACGCGAAGTCGACGACGCCGGGGGCGTCGGGCGCGCGCCCGAGCGAGCGCTCGTGCATCTCCGTCAGCGGCAGGAACGTCGCGCGCCCCGCGTTGCGCGACTTGAGGTACTCGATGCAGGACTGCCCGACGCCGTCGTCGTCCACGACGACGTGCGCCAGCCGTCCGCCGGCGGCCGTCTCCGCGGCCGTCGCGTACCGGCCCTCGACGCCGCCGAGCTGCGCGACGGTGCCGTGGACGCCCTCTTCGTCGCTGTTCAGGATCGTCGAGACCGCCCGCCCGTACGACGAATCACCGGACTCCTCGGCGTTCGCCTCCAGTCGCGCGTACTCCTCGCGCGCTTCCTGCAGGTCGTCCTCGACGCCGCTCAGGTCGGCCTGTCGCTCCCGTTTTTGCGCCTTGAGGTCGGCGACGACCTCCTCGATCTGCGCCTCGTTCGCCTCCGCCTTTTCGAGCTCGTCCCGCAGGTCGTCGAGGCGCTGGTCGAACTCCGGGAGCTCCGCGCGCGCGGCCTCCAGGTCCGACTCGGCCTCGCTCACGTCGTTCGAGCGACGCCGCGCCTCGTCGAGCAGGCGGTCCTTCTCGCGCTGGAGGTCGTTTCGCGCCTCCTTTTCCGCCTCCAGCGCCTCCTTTTCCGCCTCCAGCTCGGCCTTCAGCTCGTCGAACTCGGTGTCGACGTCGTCGATCTCCGCCTCCACCTCCTCGATCTCCGCCTCCACCTCCTCGATGTCGGCCGTCACGGAGGCCTTCTCGACTTTCACCTCGCGGATCTCGCCTTCGAGGTCGTCGAGCTCCTCGTTCTTCCGGTCGATGGCGACGAACGCCTCGCGGCGCTCGTTCTCCGCGCGCTCGCGGCGCTCCTCGGCCGACTCGATCTTGTCCTCCAGGCGGCTGATGTCGCCTTTGACCTCCTCGATCTCGCGCTTGACGGCGAGCTGCTCGTCCTCGCCGGTGCGCTCGATCTCCGCGTTCAGCTCGTCGAGCTCCTCGTCGAGGCGCGCGACCCGCCCGCGGCGCGTGTCGAGTTCGTCTCGCAGTTCCGCGAGCTCGGCCGTGCGCTCCGCGACGTCGGCCTCGGTCGCCTCCAGATCGGCGCGTTTCTCCTCCAGCTCGGCGGCCTTGCGGTAGGACTCGTACTCGGACTTCTCCTCTTTGAGCTCCTGGTACTCCAGGGCCGTCTCGCGCTCGCCTTCGAGCTGATCGAGTCGATCGCGTTTCTCGGCGATGCGGAGGTCCGCCTCCTCGATGCGGTCCTCGACGACGTCGAGCTCCTCGTAGGCGTCGTCCTTCTTCGCGTCGAACTCGGCGACGCCGGCGATCTCGTCGATGATCTCCCGGCGCTCGCCGGGCGTCATGTTGATGATGCCGGTGACGTCGCCCTGCATGACGACGTTGTACCCCTCGGGGGTGACGCCGGCCTGCGCGAGCAGGTCCTGGACGTCGGAGAGGTTCACCGAGCGGCCGTTGAGGTAGTAGTAGGAGTAGTAGTTGTCCTCGGTGCGTTTCACGCGGCGCTTCACCGTGATCGTCTCCACGTCGCCGATGTCGTCGCTTCCGGCGGCGTTGACGACCTGCGAGCGGGAGAGCGTCCGATCGGCGTTGTTCAGGACGACTTCGACGCTCGCCTCTCGCGGCCCCACGTCCTCGCCGTCGCCGTCGTGGCTCGGGTTGTAGATGAGGTCGGTGAGTTTCTCGGCGCGCATGCCGCGGGTGCGCGCGAGACCGAGCGCGAAGAGGACGGCGTCGATGATGTTGGACTTCCCGCTGCCGTTCGGGCCGCTGATCGTCGTGAAGTCCTCGTAGAACGGGATGCGCGTGGTCCGCCCGAAGCTCTTGAAGTTCTCGAGAACGATTTCGTCGATGTACATCTGGTGGGACGCGGAGCCTCAGGCGACGATGATGTCGTCGAAGTCGGACTCCTCGTCGGTCTCCTCGGCACCCTCCGCGGGTGTGTCTTCCGGTTCGGCGGCCGCGGCGTCTGCGGCGTCCGCGTCGCCGCCGGCGGCCTCAGTCGTGGCGCTCCGCTCCGCGGCGCCGCCCTCGTTGGGCGCGCCGGCGGCGAGCGGTTCGCTCTCGGGGCGACCCGCGCTCTCGTGGGCGTCGTGGTAGTTCTCCAACTCTCGGATGCGCTCGTTCGCGTCGACGAGTTCCTCGGTCAGCCCGCGGACCGTGGCCTCGAGTTCCTTCACGCGGTTTTCGAGCGCGGCGACGTCCTCGCTATCGTTCGACATAGACGCACACAGGGACTCCCCGATTATAAGCGTGTGGCGGTCGCGCGTCAGACGTACGGCAGACGGCTGGCTGCTGGGTGCGGGGCGTACGGCGAGCGCGGGCGTGCCTTCGTCACGACTAAGCCGCCGGGCGTCGAATCCACCCGTAATGAGCACGCAGGCCGCCACGGAGGACCCCGCCGCCGTCATCGGACTGGAGGTCCACGTGCAACTGGAGACGGACACCAAGATCTTCTGCGGGTGTTCGACCGACGCCGCGGACGCCGAGCCGAACACGCACACCTGCCCGACGTGTCTCGGCCTTCCGGGCGCCCTCCCGGTCCTCAACGAGGGTGCGGTCGAAGCCGCCGTCCGTTTGGGGAAGGCCCTCCACGCCGACATCCCCGAGCGGACGACCTTCCACCGGAAGAACTACTTCTACCCCGACCTCCCGAAGGGCTTCCAGCTCACCCAGTACGACGCGCCGATCTGTCAGGACGGCGAGCTCGAGGTCCGCGTCGAGGACCGACGCCGCGAGATCGGCATCACGCGCGCGCACCTCGAAGAGGACCCGGGGAGCCTCCAGCACGTCGGCGGACAGATCGACACCGCCGACTACACGAAAGTCGACTACAACCGCGCCGGGACTCCGCTGGTGGAGATCGTCACCGAACCCGACTTCCGCTCCCCCGACGAGACCCGCGCCTTCCTCGCCAAACTGGAGGAGGTCCTCGAATACCTCGGCGTCTACGACGCCGAACGCGACGGGAGCCTCCGCGTCGACGCGAACATCTCGATGGTCCCCGCGGACGAGCTGGACGGCGACGTCGACGCGTCCCTCCTCGAAGAGGCGAACCGGACCGAGGTGAAGAACATCTCCAGTCACAAGGGCGCTCAACAGGCCCTCGCCTACGAGGTGACGCGCCAGCGCAACGCCATCCAGCGTGGGCGGGAGGTCGAGCAGGAGACGCGCCACTGGGACGAGAGCAGGGGGATCACGGTCTCGATGCGCTCGAAGGAGGCCGAGAAGGACTATCGCTACTTCGAGGAGGCCGACCTCCCGCCCCTCGAGGTCTCGGACTGGAAGGAGCGCTTGGAGATCCCCGAACTCCCCGACGCGCGCCGCGAGCGCTTCCGCGAGGAGTACGGCCTCTCGGCGGAGGCGGCGAGCAAACTCACCTCCACGAAGGAGGTCGCGGACTTCTTCGAGGACGTGGCCGAGCAGTACGACCCCGACCTCGCGGCGACGTGGGTCGCCGACAACCTCCTCGGCGAACTCAACTATCGGGACATGGCGGTGACGGACCTCGGCGGGCGTCTCAGTAAGTTCGAGCGCCTCGTCGAACTCGTCGCCGAGGACGAGATCACGGAGAAGAACGCGCGCGAGGTCGTCCTGCGCGGGATGCTCGACGAGGGCCAGACGCCGGACGAGATCGTCGAGGCCGAGGACCTCGGGAAGACGAGCGGCGACGAGGTGCAGGCCGCGGTCGAGGCCGCCATCGCGGAGAACCCGGACGCCGTCGCCGACTACGAGTCCGGCGACGAGGGCGCGATCAACTTCCTCGTGGGACAGGTGATGCAGAAGACCGGCGGGAGCGCGGACCCCGGGCAGGTCAACGGCCTGCTACGCGAGGAGCTGGAGTAATCAGACCTCGACGCCGCCGACCTCGAAGAACCGCCCGTCCGCGACGTAGTTGACGCCGATGAGGGCGATGCAGAGACCGCCGAGGACGGGAACGACCCGCGGGAGGACGCCCTCGCCGACCGTGAGGGCGCTGACCGCCATCGAAGCCCCGAGAACGACGTCGCCGAACCCCACCAGCCGGAGCGCGCCGACGCGCTCGCGGAGCGGGTTCGCGAAGCCGCCGGCGACACAGCAGAGGCCCGCGAGCGCGAGCAGGCCGAGTTGGACGGCGACGAGTCCGTGGAGCGCGTCGAGTCCGAAGCCGACGACGAACGCGGCGGTGAGTGCGAGGAGGACTCCCCCGAGGTAGCCGAAGTAACGCACGTGGACCATACACGGGCGTTCGACGCGGCCGACGAAGAACGTTCGCCCACGCCGCCGCGTCTCGTCCGGTTCGACGATGCCGTTCGGGCCTCGTCGAATCCCGTGGATCGGTGGTTCGCGTGCCCGACGAGTGGGGTCACGCCTCGTCGAACTGGGCAGGACGAAGTCCTGCATGCTCGACGAAGCCTTTCAGACTTCGTCGAACTCCGCGAATCGGAGAGTCACGTGCTCGACGAGCCGTTTCACGCCTCGTCGAACAGCGTCTCGCCCTCGACCATATGCGCCTCGACGGCGTCCATGTCGAGCGTGAGGCCGAGGCCGGGCGTCTCGGGGACCTTGATTCGGCCGTCCTCGATCACGTCCTCTTCCACGAGGTCCTCCCACCAGCCGAGCTCGTAGGAGTGGTACTCGACGGCGAGCGCGTTCGGGATGGCGGCGCCGACCTGCGCGGACGCCATCGTGGCGATCGGCGAGGAGACGTTGTGCATCGCCACCGGGACGTAGTACTGGTTTGCCACGTCGGCGATCTTCTGCGTCTCGCGCATCCCGCCGACCTTCGGGAGGTCGGGCGCGACGATGTCGACCGCCTGGTTCTCGATGAGGCGACGCTCCTCCGTCACTCGGTACCTGTTCTCGCCGACCGTGATCGGCGTCAGCGTCGACTTCGTGACCTCCTCTTGGACCTCGAGGTTCTCCGGGGGAACGGGGTCTTCGAGCCACCAGACGTCGTACTCCTCGATCGCGGACGCGAGGCGCTTCGCCGACCCGCCGGAGAACGTCCAGTGGCAGTCGAAGGCGACGTCCGCGCGGTCCTTCACGCGCTCGGTGACGGCCTCCACGATCTCGGCCTTGTGGCGGATCTCGCCCGGCCGGAGGTGGCGGTTCGCGCGGTCCTTCTCGTGACCGCTCGGGACGTCGAGGTCGAACTTGAGGGCGTCGTAGCCGAGCTCCTCGACGACGCGCTCGGCCTCGTCGGCGCAGGCCTGCGGATCGGCCTCCGACTCGGTGTGACAGTCGCAGTACACCCGCACCTCGTCGCGGTACTTCCCGCCGAGAAGCTGATACGCGGGGACGTCGAGGATCTTGCCCGCGAGGTCGTGAAGCGCGACCTCGATGCCGGCGATGGCGGTCACGGTGACGCCCTCGACGCTCCCCTCGCCGCTCATCTTCTGGACGAGGTGCTCGTAGAGCCGGTCGATGTCGAGGGGGTTCTCGCCGATGACGAACGGCGCCATCCGGTCGATCAGCTCGGGGACGCCCGCGCCCCAGTAGGCCTCGCCCGTGCCGACCACGCCGGCGTCGGTGTAGATCCGGACGAGCGTCCACGGGAAGTTCCCGTCGACCATCGTCGTCTGCACGTCGGTGATCTCGACGTCGCGCCCGCCGCCGCGCTCCGCCGTGACGCCCATCGTCTCCGCGGAGAGCTCGCGCATCGTGTACTCCGCGTTCGGATCGTGGAGGTCTCGGTAGTCCTTCGCCATAGTGGCGAGGTTCACTCGGCGTAGGGTAAATCTTGTGAGTCTTTCCTGTTAGTCTCCGTCCGCGAGTCGGTTGAGGGCGTAGACCGTCCGGAGGACGTTGCCGGCGGCGCCCTGCGCGTACGTGAGGCCGTCGGTCTCCCGGACGTGATCGAGGACGCGCATCGAGGCGTGCTCGGGCGCCGCGGCGATCCCCGCGTCGTTCGCCGCCGCCCACTCCATCACGCGGAGGTCGCTCTTCGAGTCGCCCATCACGAGCGTGAACGGGTCGTCGATCCCGAGCACGTCGAGTGCGGCCTCGACGCCCGCGACCTTGTCGAGCTCGCGCGCCGTCACTTCCGCCGCGTCGCCCTCGTAGTAGGCGAGCTGCACCCGTCCGAGGACGTTCTCCACCCCCTCCGGGACGGCCTCTCCGTCGGGGAGGACGCCCGCCTCGTCGAGGACCGCCGCGATCTCCGGGTCGCGCGTCGCGTAGTAGGCGCGCACGTCCGCGGGCGTCGCGCCGTCGATCGCCGCCGCGAGGAGTTCGGTGACGTAAACGATGGCGTCGTCGATGATCTCGACGGCGGCCTCGCTCCCCGTCTCGTGGTTCGGCTTCAGGGTGACGTTGAACTCGTTGCCCTGCAGGTGACACCCCCGTCGGACGCCCTCGGGCGCGTCGGGCAGGACGCGCGAGCGGACGTACCCGAAGACGTCACGGACGCGCTCGTCGAGGTCCTCGTAGAGCAGGCGCTTCGTCTCCGATCCGTGGCCGGGCGTGAACACGCCGCTGCCGGCCTCGTAGACCACGGAGACGTCCCCCGAGTGGACGAACTCGTTGCCGAGCCCCTGATTAAGGAACCCCTTCACGTTCTCCAGCGTCTGACCCGTACAGACGACGATCGGGACGTCGTGCTCGTGGAAGACGGTGAGGAGGTGGAGTGTCTCGCGCGGGATCTCGTTGTCCGTGCTGCCCGCCGAACGCAGCGTCTCGTCGACGTCGAGCACGAGGACGTTCACCGGCCGCTCGTGCTTGCTGTGGAGGTCGAGAGCGGTGAACGCCTGCTCGCGCGTCGCGTGCGCGGCGAGCGACGCGTACGTCTCGCCGTGCGCGTCCGCCACCGCGTCCCGGCGCTGTGCGAGCTCGTCGCTCGCCTCCTCCCAGTACTCCAGCGCCACCCGCGAGTCGACCGGCGGGAAGAGGTCGATGAAGTCCTGATACGCGCGGAGCGTGTCGGTGTCGAACGTCTCGTACAGCGCGTACAGCTCGTCGTACCGCTCCATGGTCCGTGTCGTCGCCGTCGCCGTATAAATGGCCCCGGTCGCGTCCCATCGCGCGGCGCCGTGCCCCGTCGTCGGTGCCGGGGGTCGCTCGTCTGTCGGCAACGAAACGACCATACAACCGGCCCCCGAAGCCGCACGACATGAAGAACGTCGACGACCTCATCGACAGCGCCGGCGACCTCGCCGCCCGCGGGCTCTCGCGGGGCGAGATCGCGGACGAACTGAACGTCTCGCGCGAGACGGCGAGCTGGCTCGTCGAGCGCGCCGGCCGGAGCACCGGCGCCGCCGAGACCGAGACGGGGAGCGCGGCGACCGGCGGCCCGCAGGACGTCCACGTCGACTGGAGCGCGATCGGCGAGGCGGGCGCGCGCCTCTCCGCCGTCGGCGCCGCGCTCGCCGACCTCCTCCGGGAGCATAGCCACGACGTCGACCTCGTCATCGGGGTCGAGAAGGCCGGCGTCCCGCTCGCCACCGCCGTCGCGCGCGAGCTCGAGACCGACCTCGGGACGTACACCCCCCGCAAGCACCAGTGGGAGGAGGGGGACATCGAGGACCTCGGCGGGAGCTTCAGCCGCAACTTCGCGCAGGTCGAGGGCCGCGACTGCTTCATCGTCGACGACACCATCACCTCCGGCACCACGATCAACGAGACAATCGAGGCCATCGAGGAGAGCGGCGGGCACGCCATCGCCGCGTCCGTTCTCGTCGACAAACAGGGCGTCGGCGACGTCGACGGCGTTCCCGTCGACGCGCTCATGCAGGTCATCCGCGTCGGAAACGACGGCGACGGCGACGTCGGGGCCGACGAGTAAGGCCGTTCGGGGACGACTACGTCGTCCGCTCGCGGGTCGTGCCTCCCCGCTCGTCGTTCGGCGGCACCTTCGGTGCCGCCTGTCGCTCACGGTGTCACCGTTCGCTCGTTCGGGGGCGACGAGTCGCCCCCAGCACAACGCCTTTCCCCACACACCACCAACCGGTGTGCATGACGTTCGATCCGATGAGCGAGGGGCTGGACGACGACGAGGTGCGAGAGACGGTGGACGCGGCCATCGAGGACAACGAGGTCGTCCTCTTCATGAAGGGGACGCCCGTGATGCCCCAGTGTGGCTACTCGAAGCGCGCGGTCGGTCTCATCACCCAATACCGCGAGGACTTCGAGGCCGTCGACACGCTCCAGAACCTCGGGGCGTTCCGCGAGGCGCTGAACGAGCACTCCGGCTGGGAGACGATCCCGCAGACGTACGTCGACGGCGAGTTCGTCGGCGGGAGCGACGTCCTCGCGCAACTCGACGAGGAAGGCGACCTCGCGGCGACGCTGAACGCCGCGGACGCCGGCGAGGACGAGAAGGCCAGCGCGACGAGCGAGGACGCGACGACCGCACCGGACGGCGGCAGCGACGAAGACCTCGACGCGCCCTTCTAACGTCTCCGTCGTCTCTCCGTCTCTCGAAGCCGCTCACGTCGCCCGGAGCGACGGCGTCGGCGTTACTGATCCGGGAGCGCGTTCCACGGCGCGAAGCCGGGATCGACGCGGCGCTCCGCGGCGTCGATGGCGTCGATCCGCCGGATCTCGGCGTCGCTCAGCTCGACGCCGAGGCTCCCCCAGTTGTCCGCGATGTGGTCCGCGGAGGTGGCCTTCGGGATCGCCGTGACGCCCTTCTCGCGGAGCCACGCGAGCGCGACCTGCGCCTCGCTGGCGTCGTGGTCGGCCGCGATGTCGCCGAGCACGTCGTCGCCGAAGACCTCGCCGCGTGCGAGCGGCGAGTACGCGACGAGCTCGATGTCCGTCTCGTCCATGAACGAGCGCAGCTGTCGCTGCTGGAGGAACGGGTGCATCTCGACCTGATTGGCGAAGATCGGTTCGTCCATGATCTCTCGGGCCTCCTCTACGTGCCGGCGCTCGAAGTTCGAGACGCCGATGTGCTCGATCGTGCCCTCGGCCTTCAGCTCCTCCAGTGCCGGCAGGGTCTCCTCGGGGTCGTACGTCCGGCCCGGCCAGTGGATGTAGAGGAGATCGACGTAGTCGACGCCGAGCTTGTCGAGGCTCTCCTCGGTGCTCTCGATCACGCCGTCGCGATCGGCGTGGTCGATCCACACCTTCGTCGCGAGGAACACGTCCTCGCGGTCGACGTCGGCGTTTGCGATACCGCGACCCACGGACTCCTCGTTGCCGTACGCTTGTGCGGTGTCAATGTGTCGATATCCGGTTTCGAGCGCCGTCTCGACGGCGTTCGCGCACGCGTCCGGATCCGTGTTCTCCCACGTCCCGAGTCCGAGTCGGGGCATGCCGTTCGCGCGCGGAACGTCGTCGCTGGTGAACTCCGACATGTCCGACACCTATCCCGGAAGCGCCAAAGGCGTTCGGGCGGCGGCGAGGCCCACCACCGACGGCGATCGTGTGACACGGTACTGTCCCGCATTGCGAGCGAACGCACCCCCTTTGTGTATCGGGTGCCGTAGGGTGCGTATGGAGACGGTCTACGAACTGCTCGCCGACCTCCCGGCGAGCGCGACGCTCCGTGCACCGCCGGCGTCGCTCCCCGCCCGCGAGGTCCGCGCGACGTCGTACAAGGTCGGGAACTACCTCCGATCGCGCGGCGTCCACCGTGGCTCCGCGGTCGGCGTCGCCGACGACCCGGACCCGAAGGCGGTTTTCGCCTTCCTCGGATCGACCCTCCTCGCCGCGCCCGTCACGTTCGACCCGCCCCGATCGTTCGACGGTCGGGCGGTGATCGCCCCCACCCCGACGCTCGATACCTACGACCTCGGGCCGGGCGGCCAGCGCGTCGGCTACGGCGAGCGCCCCGAGAACCCCGCGGACGGCCACTTCGAGGGCGGTGTCTGGAGCGAGAATCCCGCCTTCCCGCCGGTCTCGTTCGACGGTGACGCACCCGCGCTCCGCGACGCGGACGGCCCGAGCCAAGGGGCCCTGCTCTCACGCGCCGCCGACGCCGCCGCGACGCTCGACGAGAGCGACGTCGTCGCCGTCCGCGCGCCGTTCGCCCGTGACGCGACCGTCGTCGGCGTCTTAGGCGCGCTCCGCGCCGGCTCGACGGTCCTCCTGCCCGACGACGGGGAGACCGGTGACGTCGCTCTCGTCGCCGACGACGCGTCCGCACCCGAGGACCGCGTACTTCCGGGTTAGTCCCCGATCGCGGCCATCGCGTCCAAGAGCCGATCGACGTCGTCGGCGGTGTTGAAGGCGTGGAAGGAGGCCCGCACCGTACCCGTGGGGAGCGCGCGGACGACGACGTCGCGCTTCCGGAGGCGCTCGACGAGCGCTTCTGGACGGTCGCTCTCGAAGGCGACGAGGCCGGACTCGTACTCGCGCGGGCCGACGAGTCGGTCGTCCGCGAGGCCGTCCTTGAAGCGGTCGGTGAGCGCCTCGATCCGCGATCGGATCGCGTCGAGGCCCACCGCCTCGACGACGTCGAGCGCCTCGATCAGGCCGGCGTGCGGACCCGACGAGACCGTCCCGACTTCGAGGCGCCGCGCGCCCGCGTGGAACTCGTACTCCGCCCCCTCCGGGTCGCGGACGCTCCGGTAGCCCACGTGGAGGGGGTCGAGGCGCTCGGCGGCGTCGGGATCGACGTACAGGAAGCCCGCGCCCCATGGTCCGCAGAGCCACTTGTGGCCCGCGGCGGCGACGTACTCCGCGCCCCACGACTCGACCGGCATCGGCGCCTGCCCGGGCACCTGAACGGCGTCGACGAGCACCTCCGCGCCAGCGTCGTGCGCCTCCGCGACGAGACCAGAGACGGGGAGGCGCGTGCCGTGCGTCCACGTCAGCGCGGAGAGACAGACGAGACGGGCGTCCGCGACGGCCTCGCTGTAGGCGTCGCGGTCGATCCGGCCCTCGGTGGTGGGGACGACGCGCGTCGTCACGCCACGGGCGTCGCGGAGGCGGCGCCACGGGAGGACGCCCGCCGCGTGCTCGACGTCCGTTCGGACGACGACGTCGCCGGCCTCCCAGTCGAGCGCGGTGGCGATCCGGTTCACGCCGTCCGTCGTGGACTGCGTGAGCGCGACGGACGCGGGCTCGGTGTCGAGGAACGCGGCGAGACGCTCACGGGCGTCGTCGAACAGCGCGGCCGCCGAGGCGTAGGGGTTCTCGGTGGCGTGCGCCTCGTACTCGTGGCGCTCGATCGCGGCCCGTTCGGCGTCGACGACCCGACGCGGCGACGGCCCGCTCGCCCCGGTGTTCAGATACGTGACGCCGTCGAGTGCGGGGATGTCGGCGCGGAGCGCGTCCGGATCCATACGCACACTCCGCCGCCGCGGGACAGAAACCTTGGGGGTTACTCGGCGAGGCGCTCGCGGAGCGGCGCCGCGACGGCGTCGGGCGCGGTGTCGAACCACCGCGCCTCGACGATCTCGTCGCTCGGGTCGAGCTCGATCTCGGTGCCGAGCGGTTCGCCCTCGAAGTGGACCCAGAGGCCGCTCGTGCCCTCGCCGCCGTCGACGAGCGCGAACGTCTGACGGCGCGCGTGGAACGCGCCCGTGAGCGCACATTCGACGTCCACCTGCTCGGCGACGTGGCGTTTCGCGGTCTGTTCGTGGTTCTCGTGGCGAGCGAGGCTTCCGCCGGGGAGGTCCCAGACGTCGGGGTTCTCGCGGTAGCGGACCAAGAGCGTCCGCCCGTCGCGTTCGAGCAACGCGCGCGCACCGCCGAGCCGCCCCTCGCTCGCGCTCGCCATGCACTCCACGAGCGCCCGGCGCGGCACGGTGGTGCGATCCTCGACGACGGGGAACCCTCCGTACGCACCTCGCAGCTGTTCGATGGTCTCACCGACAGCCGCGCTCCCCTGTCGCGACATACCGCTCCGTAGCGGGTTCGTCGGCAAAAGCTGTTGGGGTCGCGTCTCCAAACGTCCGATTATGCAGTTGACAATGAGCATCCGTGATGTACCCGATTATCCCTGATGGACGGACGGTCCGGAGACTACCCATTGAGGCCGTATTCGGTCATCTCACGCCTTGATTGTCGCTTCAGAAGCCTTTTGCTTGCCCGCTTTGAACCGTCGGATACATGCACGACGACCTGAACTGGGCCATCGGCGGCGAAGCCGGCGATGGAATCGACTCGACCGGGAAGGTGTTCGCGCAGGCACTCTCTCGCGCCGGTCGTCACGTCTTCACCTCGAAGGACTTCGCGTCCCGAATCCGGGGTGGCTACACCGCCTACAAGGTCCGTACCTCGGTTGAGAAGGTACAGAGCGTCGTTGATCGCCTCGACATCCTGATCGCGCTCACGGAGCGCACCGTCGAGGAGAACATGGACGAACTCCACGACGACTCCGTCATCATCTACGACGGCGAACGCACGGAGTTCAGCGACTTCGAGGTCCCCGACGGGATGGTGGGCCTCGACATCCCGCTGAAGTCGCTCGCCGAGGACGCGGGCGGCGCGCTCATGCGCAACGTCGTCGCGCTCGGCGCCGTCTGTGAGGTCGCCGCGTTCCCGATCGAGAACCTCGACGAGTCGCTGCGTAAGCGCTTCGGCTCGAAGGGCGAGAAGATCGTCGAGAACAACAAGGAGGCCGCGCGCCTCGGCGCCGACTACGTCGACGAGCACTACGCCGACGACGTCGGCGCGCTCGACTACGAGCTCGAGACGACGGACAACGACTACGTCCTCCTGAACGGCGACGAGGCCATCGGGATGGGCGCCATCGCCGCCGGCTGTCGGTTCTACGCCGGCTATCCGATCACGCCTGCGACGGACGTCATGACGTACCTCACGGGCCGCATCGACGAGTTCGGCGGGCACGTCGTCCAGGCGGAGGACGAACTCTCCGCGATCAACATGGCGCTCGGCGCCGCGCGCGCCGGCGCCCGCTCGATGACCGCCACGAGCGGTCCGGGAATCGACCTGATGAGCGAGACGTTCGGCCTCGTCGCCACCTCCGAGACACCGCTCGTCATCGCGGACGTCATGCGCTCTGGCCCCTCCACGGGGATGCCGACGAAGCAGGAGCAGGGCGACCTGAACATGCTCCTCTACGGCGGCCACGGCGAGATCCCGCGCTTCGTCGTCGCGCCCACGACGGTCGCGGACTGCTTCCACAAGACCGTCGAGGCGTTCAACCTCGCGGAGAAGTACCAGACGCCGGTCTACATCGCCTCCGACCTCGCCATGGCCGTCACCGAGGAGACGTTCGCCCCCGAGGAGTTCGACATGGACGACGTCGAGATCGACCGCGGGAAGGTCGTCGACGAGTCCGAGATCTCCGCGTGGCAAAACGAGAAAGACCAGTTCAAACCCCACGCCGTCACAGAGGACGGCGTCAGCCCGCGCGCCTTCCCCGGCACGGAAGGTGGCGTCCACATGAGCACGGGGCTCGAACACGACGAGCTCGGTCGCCGGACCGAGGACACCGACGAGCGCATCGAGCAGGTCGATAAGCGCTCGCGGAAGGTCGAGACGGCGAAGGAGCAGGAGGACTTCAGCCCCGTCGAGTACGGCGACCCGGACGCGGACACCCTCGTCGTCTCGTGGGGGTCCAACGAGGGCGCGCTCGTCGAAGCCCTCGACTTCCTCGACGAGGACGGCGTGAACGTCCGCGTCCTCTCCGTCCCCTACATCTTCCCGCGTCCCGACCTCAGCGACGCCGTCGAGAGCGCGGAGACGACCGTCGTCGTCGAGTGTAACGCTACCGGCCAGTTCGCCGACGTCATCGAGAAGGACGTCCTCGAACGCGTCGATCGCATCAACAAGTACAACGGCGTCCGCTTCAACGCGGACGAACTCGCCGCCGACATCAAGGAGGTCATCGCATGAGCTCAGACGTTCGATTCACCGACTTCAAAACCGACAAACAGCCGACGTGGTGTCCCGGATGCGGTGACTTCGGCACCATGAACGGCATCATGAAGGGACTCGCCGAGACCGGCAACTCGCCCGACGATACGTTCGTCGTCGCCGGCATCGGCTGCAGCGGCAAGATCGGCACGTACCTGCGCTCCTACGCCCTCCACGGCGTCCACGGGCGCGCGCTGCCGGTTGGCACGGGGGTGAAGATCGCCAACCCCGACATCGAGGTCGTCGTCGCGGGCGGCGACGGTGACGGCTACTCCATCGGTGCCGGACACTTCATCCACGCCGTCCGCCGGAACATCGACATCACGTACGTCGTGATGGACAACCGCATCTACGGGCTCACGAAGGGGCAGGCCTCGCCGACGTCTCGGCCGGACTTCGAGACGGCGACGACGCCCGAGGGCCCCAAACAGCCTCCGGTCAACCCCCTCGCGCTCGCGCTCTCCGCCGGGGGAAGCTTCATCGCCCAGTCGTTCTCCTCGAACGCCCTGCGCCACCAGGAGATCGTCCAGAAGGCCATCGAGCACGACGGCTTCTCCATCGTCAACACCTTCAGCCCGTGCGTGACCTTCAACGACGTCGACACCTACGACTACTTCCGCGACTCCATCGTCGACCTCGACGAGGAGGATCACGACCCGACCGACCGCGAGGCCGCGAAGGAGAAGATCCTCGACAGCGAGAAGGAGTACATCGGCGTGCTCTGGGAGGACGAGGACGCCGTCGACTACAACACCGCCCACGGCGTCGAGGGCAACATGGCGGACATCGACGAGTCCGGCGCCCCCGAGGGCGCGACCGACCTCGTTCGGGAGTTCTACTAGGACCTTTTACTCTGTGCGCGGCTTCGCCGCGCTCGGTAAACGCTCCACCAAAAGCGCAGCGCGCTCCCGTCGCGGCCCGAAGGACCGCGGTGTCTGCGGGCGACCCGTGAGTCGCCCGCAGGCCAGAGGGACGGCGAAGCCGTCCCTCGTTGGTCGCGCTCGCGCCTCGCCCTCCGGGCGAGTGAACCCCCTCGTTCGGGCTTTTCAAGCCACTCGCTCGGCGAACGCTAGCGTACGTGGTTTGCGTAGTCTCTCCGTGTCGTAAACGGGCCGTTCGATCTACCCGCGACCTTTTCCTGCGCTCGCCTACGGCTCACTGGCAAAAGCTCGGCCAAAATGTCCGTCAGACCCCCCTCTGGGGGTCTTTGGACCTCGCGGCTTCGCCGCGAGTGAACCACGTCGCTCGGGTCCTGACGGACCGCTCGCTCGCGGACGCTAGCCTGCGTAGATCGTCCGGTCTATGCGCGTATGTGGCGGAGGAATGATATGGGCGTGAAGTGACTAACTAATCATGAATAATAAGGATGTCGTCGGGTTCCTCAAAGAGTGGCAGACTGGTGCGTTCCTCGTCATTGGTTCCACAACCGCTGGTTTCGTATCCGGGAATTTCGTCGGGTCACTTGGGTCTGGCACTCTCGGTTTAGTCGGGTTTATCGCCGGTTCAGTCCTCGCATTTCTATCGATCTCGTACCTGCTATATGGTTGGTAAGTCGATCTCGGTGGCTGAGAGGTTGTACGTCTCTATCTAATACCGGCGGTCGCGGCGCGGTCTAGCGTACTCGCCCGAAGGGCGGGTTTCCGGAGCGGCAAAGCCGCTCAGGTCACGCTCGTTCGCGGTGCGAACTCGCGAAGCCACCGAGCGACTTCGTCGCTCGGCCTTTTTCACCCATGTTTTTGCGGGGACGGGTGTGGTTCGAGAGAGCGAAGCTCTCTCGTCATCACGAAAGGCGCGTAGCGCCTTTCGAACGACGCGGAGCGCACCCGACCCGGAAAAAGATGGGTTAGTAGACGGAGACGTCCAACTCGACGTCGCGGCGTCGGCCTTCGAGGTCGGCGACGACGCGCTCGACGACGCGACGGCCCTCTTCGACGACGAGCTCGGAGGCCTTCTCGATCACCCAGTCGAGCGAGGCGAACAGCGGGAGGTCGAGGACGCCCTCGGCGGACCCGGGATCGTAGGTGACGACGAAGCGAACGCGACAGGCGTCGGAACTGTCATCACCGACATCGTCCGCTCCGTCGCCGCCATCCTCGACCGCGTCGGCGGTGTCGTCGTCGCCTTCCTCGATCGGGTCGACGAGCCACTGCCCGGAGGCGTCGAGGTCGCGCGTCACGCGCCAGTCGATGCGCGTCGGGCGCTCCGCGCCTGTGACGCGCGTGTGAGCGGTGTAATCGAGCTTCCACCACGCGAAGGTGAGTCGGTACTCGGTCCCGGGCCCGCCGTCGCCGTGAGCGCGGACGGACTCGAGGTGTTTCGAGTACGCCGCGTACCCCGGGAAGTCGAGGAGGAAGTCGTAGACTTCCTCCGGCGGCGCGCGGACGGTCGTCGCGACCTCGACGGTCTTCACACGACGACGTGGACGCGCGGGCGGCATAAGTGGTGGCGTCGGCGTTCCGGAACCGTTGTGGTGCGGGCGATCCGAGACGGGAGTATGAGCCATCCAGAGGACGCACCGAGCGTGATCGTCGTCGGCGGTGGCGTCGCCGGTCTGAACGCCGCGCTCTACACCGCACGCGCGGGCTTCGAGACGACCGTAGTGAACGCCGGGGAGTCCATCCTCCGGCGCAACGGCCACTTGGAAAACGTCCCCGGGTTCCCGGGCGGCGTGAACCCCCGGACGTTCCTCGACCTCCTCGACGAGCAGGTCGCGGACGCCGGTGCGGCGCGCGTCACCGGCGAGGTGACGACGCTCGACGAACTCGACGGGCAGTTCGTCGCCGAGACCGACGAGGCGGTCTACGAGGGCGATTACGCGATCGCCGCGACGAAGTCCAACCCGGGCTACCTCGACGCCTTCGACCTCGCGCTCGACCGGCAGGGATCGAAGACGTACGTCGACGTCGACGAGCGCGGTCGGACAGGCGTCGACGGGCTCTACGTCGCGGGGCGGCTCGCGGCCGAACCCCACCAGACGACGGTCGTCGCCGGCCACGGCGCGAAGGTCGGCCTGACGGTCGTCGAGGACTCCGAGGTACCGTACTACCACGACTGGGTCGCCCCGGAGGGCTACTTCACCGGCCGGGGGCGCGAGGTGCCGCCGGGTGTCGAGGAGATCGACGAGGCCGAGCGCGAGGCACGCGAACGCGATTCGATGGAGCGGATGCGTGCGGCGTTCGCCGAGCGCCACCCGGACGAACCGACGATGCATCCGAGCGTCGCCGACGACGAGTGACGAGGGGCGCGCGGGCGTCGCCGACGACTGGGGGCATCGTCGACGGCTGAACCCGGTGTGTCGTCTGCGCCGTCGTGCGTCGTCGCCGCCCGACACGGCGGCGCGCGGCCGGACGACCGCGAGTCGGTGTCCGAGACCGACGCGGGCCTTATCGTCGTGGGACCCGAGAGACCGACTATGCCCGGTCGCGAGCGCGGGGTCTCGGCGGTCGTCGGTGTCGTGTTGCTGCTCGCCGTCGCGGTGCTGCTGGCGGTCACGGTCGGGACGCTGGCGCTCGGGCTCGGCGAGCAGACGCAACCGACCGCGCCGACGACATCGGTGTCGTACGAACTCGTCGACCGTGGCGACGGGAGCGGCGAGCAGTTGATCGCCATCACCAAGCGGTCGGGCGAGCCCGTGAAGACGGATTACCCCTACGTCGGCGGGTCGACACCGCTCGACATCGGGGCGGGTCCGGAGTCGGATCGCCCGACCGCGGACTCGGACAGCAAGGCGAGCGGCTTGGAGGCGTTCACCGAGTCCTACATGGGCGCGCCGCCACAGGTCGGCATCGGCGACGCGTGGGAGGCCGGAGAAACCGTCTACGTCGATCCCGTGGGAGAGGCGAGCGGGACGGACGTGACGCTCTACTGGAACACCCGCGACGTCGCCGGGAACAACCCCGGCGAGGTCGAGGGATCGGACTCCTACGACATCGGATCGTTCACCGCGTGAGCGGCGCTCGAATCACGACCAGAGCGAACGGGCGTCGATGGTGTCACCGGAGCAAGCGTTTTATTCGTACACGATAACACCCAGTGTGATCAGGAGTTCCACGAATCGGGAGCGAGGCGCGTCGTCGGTCATCGGGGTCATACTGCTCGTCGGAATCGTCATCGTGCTCATCGGCGCGATCACGCCGTTCGTGATGAACCTCGCCGGGGAGACGCAGGCGAAGGCGCCGACGGTGTCGGTCGACCACCGGATCACGAACGCGAGCGGCGGGACGGACTACACCACCGACGGAGACAACTTGATCGCGGTCACGCTCGAATCCGGCGGGCCGATCCAGACCGACCAACTGTATCTGACGTCGTCGAAGGCGGTCGACATCGGGTCGGCGACAGGTGCGGATGGCACGAATGCAGCGGACGACATCAACGCCGACGACGAGGATACGCCAAAGCGCGAGCGGTTCGCCGAAGGGAACGACCAGACCGGCATCGGCGACACGTGGGAGGCCGGCGAGACGGTGTACCTCGATCCGGACGGGAGCGCGACCGACACGTCCGTCTCGATCTACTGGACGTCGAAGCCCGTGAAGGCACAGGACGAGGGCGAGATCAGTCCCGGCGACTCCTACGAGATCGCGTCGTTCACGACGTAATCACCGTCGCCGATCGCCGCGAAGGCGGACGCTTTTACTGGCGGGGACGCGGAAGGGGAGCCATGTTGGAGGGTGTGAACGTCGCGCTCGGGGTCTCCGGGAGCATCGCGGCGGTGAAGGTCGTCGAACTCGCCCACGAACTCCGGCGACGCGGGGCGTCCGTCCGCGCCGTGATGACGGACGGTGCCCGGGGGATCGTCCACCCGTGGGCCGTGGAGTTCGCCACCGAGCACGACGTCACGACGGAGCTCACGGGCGCGGTCGAGCACGTCGAGCTCTGCGGCCGCGAGGGGTGGGCGGACGTCTACTTGATCGCGCCCGCGACGGCGAACACCGTCGGGAAGATCGCGGCGGCGATCGACGACACCCCGGTCACGACGACGGCGACGACGGCCCTCGGGGCGGACGTCCCCGTAGTTCTCGCGCCCGCGATGCACGAACCGATGTACGACCACCCGGGCGTCTTGGAGAGCTTAGAGCGCGTCGAATCCTGGGGCGTCGACGTCGTCGACCCGCGCATCGAGGAGGGGAAGGCGAAACTGGCGGGCCTCGACGCCATCTGCCTCGACGTCGCCCGCGCCGCGGGGGAGCGCCCCCTCGCCGGCGAGGACGTGGTCGTCACGTCGGGGGCGACGAGCGAGCGCATCGACCCCGTGCGCGTGCTGACGAACCGCGCTTCCGGGCGGACCGGTCGCGCCGTCGCCCGCGCGTGCTACGTCCGGGGTGCCGACGTCACGCTCGTCCACGACGGCGACGACGTCCCGTACGCCGACGTCCGGCGCGTCGAGTCCGCCGCGGAGATGCTCGCCGCCGTCCTCGACGCCTGCGAGGACGCGTCCGCGCTGCTCTCCGTCGCGGCCATCTCCGACTACACCGTCGAGCCGGCCGACGAGAAGATCCGCAGCGGCGGCGACCTCACGCTCGATCTGGAGGCGACGCCGAAGCTCCTCGACACCGTCCGCGAGGAGTACCCGGCGCTCACGCTCGTCGGGTTCAAAGCCGAGACGAGCGGCGACGACGAGGCGATGGTCCGCGAGGCCCGACGCATCATGGAGCGTGCCGGCCTCGCCTTTGTCGTCGCCAACGACGCGCGCGTCATGGGCGGCGACGAGACGCGTGCGCTCGTCGTCCGCGCGGACGGCTACGCGGAGTACGCGGGCCCGAAAAGCGGACTGGGTCTGCGTGTCGCCGACGAGCTCGTCGGCGACCTCTGAGGCGTTGTAGGTCCCCGCAGCCGACCGGGGCCGGCGTTATTCCCCCGGGCTGTAGTTCGGCGCCTCGTCCGTGATCATGACGTCGTGAGCGTGGCCCTCGGTCTGGCCGGCCGAGGAGACGCGGACGAACTCGGACTCGTTTTTGAACTCGGGGATCGTCGCCGCGCCGACGTAGCCCATCCCCGACTGGATGCCGCCGACGAGCTGGTGGAGCTCGCTCGCGAGCGGCCCCTTGTAGGGCGTCGCGGCCTCGACGCCCTCGGGAACGTACTCCTCGTCCGCGTCGTCCTCCTTCAGGTATCGCTCGCCGCCGCCGGACTGCATCGCGCCGACGGAACCCATCCCGCGGTACTGCTTGTACTTCTTGCCGTTCATCGTGATGACGCGCCCCGGCGCTTCGTCCGTGCCGGCGAAGTAGGAGCCGAGCATCACCGCGTCCGCTCCCGCGGCGAAGGCCTTCGCGGCGTCGCCGGAGTACCGGATGCCGCCGTCGGCGATGACGGGAACGTCGTAGTCGGCGGCGACGTCCGCGACCTGCGAGACGGCGGTGATCTGTGGCATCCCGGCGCCGGAGACGACGCGCGTCGTGCAGATGGAACCGGGGCCGATGCCGACTTTGATGCCGTCCGCGAAGTCGACGATGTCCGCGGCGGCTTCGGCGGTGCCGACGTTGCCGACGACGACGTCTGCGTCGATCTCGGCTTTGATCTCCCGGGCGGAGTCGATGACGTTCAGGTTGTGTGCGTGCGCACAATCGATGAAGACGACGTCCGCGCCGGCCTCGTCGGCGGCCGTCGCGCGCTCGACGTCGAAGGGGCCGACGGCCACGCCGACGAGGAGGTGGCCGTCGTCGTCTCGGGCGGCCTCCTCGTGCTCGCGGCGTTCGAGGACCCCCTGCATCGTCACGAGGCCGACGAGGCGGTCGTCGTCGGCGACGATCGGGACGCGCTCGATCTTGTGCTCGTACATGAGTTCGAGGGCCTCGCGGGCGTCGACGTCCGCGCTCGCGGTGATGACCTCGTCGGTCATGGCCTCCCTGACGGTGTCCTCCTCGCCGACCTCGAGATAGGGGCGGATGTCCGTCCCGGAGATGATGCCGAGCACCGTGTCGTCGTCGTCGACGACCGGCGCACCGGAGACCCCCTCGCGCTCCATCATCGCGTCCACGGACTCGATGGTCTGCTCCGGGGCGGCGGTGACGACGTCCTCGCGGCGGATGACGAGTTCGTCCGCGCGCTTCACGCGCTCGATCTCGGCGACGAGCGCCTCGTCGTCGAGGTTCTGGTGGAGCACGCCGAGTCCGCCCTCGCGCGCCATCGCGATGGCGAGCTCGCCCTCGGTGACGGTGTCCATCGCCGCGGAGAGGACGGGTACGTTGATCGAGACGTTCCTCGAAACGCGCGTCGAGACGTCCGCCTCGTCGGGTTCGACGCGGCTCTCTGCCGGACGGAGCAGCACGTCGTCGAACGTGAGCGCTTCGGGGACGTCGAGCTTCTCGGAGAAGGTACCACTAGATCGCTCGTCGTTCGCCATGTAAATCGTGTTCGCGCGATACGCAAAAACGTTCCGTAACCCGCCGCGTCGTGCGACGAACATCGCCACGGTCGTGCATACCGACCGGGGCGACGGCACCGCGTGATCGGCACGGTCGCCGACACGAAACCGGGATGGAACGGACCAGCGTGGGTCCATCTCTCGATGACCAGAGGGGGAATCGAACGACGTCTGTGTGTGATGTGGCCAGCCGAACGGCGCGTGCGGTCACGCCCCACACAACGCTTATGTCTCTCAGTCCGGAACGTTCAGACATGGACTCCCTCAGTCCCTTCGCAGTCTGTATCGCCGGTGATCAGCCTCAGCGCTCCGGCGACTTTACAAAACTCTGCGAGACAGGGACCGTCATGGGAGCCGCGTTCTGGCGGCGACAGATGGCCCCGCGGCCGTCGTCGTACCATCCCGCCTATCGCCGTTCGGCCGGTGGTCACGGCCATCGTCCCTGAGATGAGTATCTCCGGACATCCGGTCGCCCTCCGCTTAGAACAGCGTGTCGGTGGCGCGACGCGACTCCTCGCCACCGTCATGCTGCTCCCGCTCATCGACGGGATCTTCGCCGCGCTCGTCCTCAGCGGCGCGCTCACGCAGACGACCGCCGTCGGTCCGCTCGTGATCCCGACGGGCGCGCTACAAGTGGGCCTCCTCGTCTTCGGCGGGAGCGCCACCGTCGCGGTCGTCCTCGTCGAGATGCAGGGCGACCGGCGCGAGAAGTCCCGCGCTGTCCTCACCGTCGGCGTCCCGCTCGTCGTCGGCGCCGTCGCCGTCGCCGCGCTCGCTCCGACGATCGAGAGCGTCCTCGACACGGCGGTCTTCGAGCGCTTCGCCGCGTTCGTCGTTCTCGCCATCGCCGCGAAGACGGCGAGCTCTCGCATCGGCGATTACCTCCCCAGCGCCGGCGTCGTCGTCGGGCTCGGCCTGCTGGCGAGCGTCCGGCCGACGACCACGACGCTCGCCGTCCGCGTCGAGCCGAGCGTCGTGGCCGCGGCCGCGGGAGCCGCAATCGTCGCCGTCGCCTTCGCGCTCGGCGTCGCGCTGCTCGAGCCGCACCTCCGCCACCTGCTCGACATCGACCGCTTCCGCTTCGGGAGCGCCGTCGCGCTCGGGACGCTCGCCCTCTCGCTCTTCGGCATCGTCCCCGAGGGGGCCGCGCTCCCCGTCTTCGCGCTCGCCGGGCTCCTCGCGATCGATCCCGGCCAGGCGGACGCGACGGCGACCGGGGCCGACGACCGCGCCGATACGGACGCGCCCTACGGCTACCCCGGCGAGAACGGAGAGGAGCGCGCCCCCTGGCTGTGACGGCGCGGAGCGGGTAACGGTGCGTTTACGGCGATCCCGGTCCTCGACGAGCGTATGCCAGCGAACCGCGTCGTCCAAGGACGGATGGTGACGCCGCACAGCCTCGCCGAACTCATCGAGGACGACGACGTCATGGAAGCCGAGACCATCGAGGACGCCGACCGAGAGTGCCCGGACTGCGGCGGAGACGTCGTCTCGGTCGGCTACATGCCGAGCGTCACGGAGTACGTCACCGGCTACAAGTGCCAAGAGTGCGACTGGCGCGAGACCGATCGGTAACGGATCGAAACCCATTTAGGCGAAATCGTCCTATGACGGAGTGCGTGGGGCTGTGGCCAAGCCAGGGATGGCGACTGACTCCAGAGGCCACGCGCCCGGGACGAAATTCCAGACTGGTATACCGAGCGGCGGGCTGATCACCTCGCCGCGACGACGACCCTCTGGAGTTCCGAGGCGCACCGGAGATATCAGTCGATCGGGGGTTCAAATCCCTCCGGCCCCATTCTCCGTTTAGTAATTCCGGAATCCTCCGTCTCCTTCCGGTTACTTCACGTAAACCCGACTGTCGATATCTTTCTGCCAGGGTGGTCCGCGTGAGCGAAGCCGTCGAGAACGGCACATGCGCCTCCGGCGGAGCGTCTTGTATTTACACTCAGCCGGCCGTCACGACGTCGCGCCCATAGCTTCGTTCGGTGTGATAGCGTCGACGAACGTAGCTATGGACGAAGGAGACCATCTGGGAGGTTAGGCCCGTCCGTCGTACGTCGCGTCGGCAGACGTGTTGTCACGGTTGAACGACATGATCGTGGCGCGGATGACGTCGCCCTCGTTCACGGAGTCCGGCACGTCCTCGGTGAAGACGACGAACCCCTGCACCTTGCCGACGGCGACGCGCTCGCCGGAGTGGTGGTCGGTGAATTCGGTGACGCCGAACTCGTAGGTCTCGCCGATGTCGACGGGCGGATCGCGCTCCCGGGCGGCATCGTGGGCGCGCTCGGACTCGCGGACGTCGGCACTGGCGCGTGAACGCCACCAGATGACGGTGAGGATGAAGAGCGCGACGACGGCGGCGGCGAGTAACACGGGCGGGAGCGAAGCCATATCGGCCACCTCGCGCGGCCCGTACTTATCCTCAGCGGCTCAGGCGGGGTCGTTGGTGAGGAGGAGCGCACCGAAGAGGAGTTGGAAGAGCGCGCCGACGGGGACGTGGAGGCCGGCGAAGCCGGTCGCGTAGATGGCGTAGCCGGTGGCGAGATAGCCCAGGCCGGTACAACAGAGCGCGGCACCGACGGGCCGTGCGGGCCGGTCGACGCGCGCGACGACGTCGTCCTCGCGGACGTAGAAGTAGAGGCTGAAGGCGAGGAGACAGAGGGAGGCGAGGGAAACGACGGTCCAAACGAGATAGCCGGTGTAGATGGTCGTCCCGGTCTGAAACTGGTAGGCGTTGAGCGAGAGCGCGAACGTGAGTTCGCTGGCGGGGCTCGTCAGGTCGGCGAGTCGCCGGAGTTGGAAGAAGGGCCAGCGGACGAAGAAGAGTGAGACGCCGGGGCCGGGGAGCGTGGCGTACGCGACTTCCCACGGGAGGAGGGTGCTGACCCAGACGAAGACGACGGCGAGCGGATTTTCGTACTCGGGGGCGGTCCAGCGTGGCATCGTACCCGGCTATCCGAGACGGGGGCTTAAGCGTGTCCGCCGACGCGCGCGGATCGGCGGGGGCGGACGGTCCGTCAGGCTTTATTGCGCGCGCTCGAAGTGGCGACATGGATCGACTGAAGCGCTCGTTACTCGACGCGCCGATCATCGAGAAGGACGGCTATCACTACTTCGTCCACCCGATCAGCGACGGCGTGCCGATGCTGGAGCCCGAGCTCCTCCGCGAGATCACGATCCGCCTTATCCGGAAGGCGGACCTCGACGACGTGGACAAGATCGTAACGCCGGCGGCGATGGGCATCCACATCTCGACGGCGCTCTCCCTGATGACGGACATCCCGCTCGTCGTCATCCGCAAGCGCGAGTACGGCCTCGACGACGAGGTGTCGCTCACCCAGCAGACGGGCTACTCCGAGTCCGAGATGTACATCAACGACGTGCAGGAGGGCGACCGAGTCGTCGTCCTCGACGACGTGCTCTCGACGGGCGGGACGCTACGCGCGATCACGGATGCCCTCGAACACGTCGGCGCGGACGTCGCGGACGTCCTCGCGGTCATCAAGAAGGCGGGGCCGAACGACCTCGACGGGACGGACGTCGACGTGAAGACGTTGATCAACGTCGACGTCGTCGACGGCGAGGTCGTCATCACGGACGAGCACGGCGACGGATAGCGACGAGCGCGCTCTCATTCGGGAGCGGCGTTGCGGTGAGAGGAGGGGGTTGACGTGTGCGGCGCGCCAACGACCGCTCGAATGCCGCCGCTCCCGGACTCGTTCCTGTTCCTCGGCTTACTCTCACTCCCGGAGTCGGTCCGCGGGCCGCTGTGCGCGTTCGCGGCGCTCGTCGGCGTCGTCGCGCTCGTGTGTGGGTACGCGCTCGCCGGGTTCGGCGCGGCGCTCGCCGCCGGCGTCACCGCCTACGGAACGGTCCCGCTCCGGGTGAGCCTCCCGATCGTCGCCCTCGGGTGTGCCCTTCTCACGATGGCGTACGGCTGTTGGCGGCTGTTTCGGCGTCTCCTCGAATAGCGGAGAGTCGGTAGCTACGCGTCGCGCTCGCTCGACACCGGGTCGTGACAGGTGACGGTGCTGCCGTCGACGGTCCGTTCGGCGGGCGCCTCGCGCGCGCAGGCGGTTTCGACGACGCCGCGGAGCGCCGCTTCCGCCGCCTCGTCGTCGCCGCGAACGATCGCCGCGGCGGCGGCGTCGAGCGCGGCGCGTTCGTCCCGGCCGAGGTCGAGGGCATCGGGGTCGACGCGCGTCCCACCGGAGTCGCGCTCGGACGCGGTCCGGTGAGCGCGTGGCAGGTCGAGGACGAGGCCGTGCGCGAGGACGGCGTCGGCGTCGGCGTGACCGTCGAGGACCGGATCGCGTTCCGCGACGCGGCGGCGGAAGCGGAGGGCGCGGCGGAAGGCGTCGCGGCTCCCGCTCCAGTCGTCGGGCGGGACGACGCGCGGACAGCGGAGGTGGAACCGGCACCCGGAGGGCGGGTCGTCGGCGTCGGTGACGGCGGGTGTGACGTCCGCGTGGCGGCGTTCGGTCGTCGGATCGAGCGTCGGCGTAGCGTCGCGGAGCGCGGCCGTATAGGGGTGGTGCGGGTCGGCGAGGACGGTCGCGGCGGGCCCGCGCTCGACGACGCGGCCGCGGTAGAGGACGGCGACGCGGTCGCAGACGCCGCGGACGAGGCGGTAATCGTGGCTGACGAGGACGTATGTGAGACCGTAGTCGGCTTGGAGGTCCGCGAGTCGGGCGAGGACGGCCGCGCGGGTGCGCGCGTCGAGCATCGAGACGGGCTCGTCGAGGACGATCACGTCCGGATCGGAAGCGAGCGCGCGGGCGAGCGCGACGCGCTGGCGTTCGCCACCGGAGAGCTCCCGGGGACGCGCGTCGACGTAGGCGTCGGTGGGGGTGAGGCCGACGTCCGCGAGGACCCGCCGGACGCGCTCGCGGCGCGCCGGACCGTCCAGACGGCCGACGAGGGGCTCGGCGACGGTTCGCCCGACGGGCACGGTCGGGTTCAGGCTCTCGTAGGGGTCCTGAAACACCGGCTGGACGCGCGCGCGGAACGCGCGCTCCTCGCTTCCGGTGTGCGCGTGAACGTCGCGGCCGTCGAAGCGGACGGTTCCGGCGCTCGGCGCGTCGAGGGCGACGAGGAGGCGACAGAGCGTGGTCTTCCCCGCTCCCGATTCGCCGAGCAGGCCGTACGTCTCGCTGCGTTCGACGCGCAGCGAGACATCGTCGAGCGCGCGGACGGGGTCGGGATCGCGCCCGCGCAGGACGTCGAGGAGGGTGCGCTCGCCGCCGTAGGCCTTCGACACGCCGTCGAGTTCGATCAGTCCCACGCGCCACCTCCGAGGCGCCACGCATCGCGGAGCGCGGCCGTGTGGGGGTTCGTCGGCTCGCCGAGCACCGCCTCCGTCGGCCCGGTCTCGACCACCCGGCCGTCGTGGAGGACGGCGAGGCGCGTCGCGGTCTCGGCGAGCGCGGCGAGGTCGTGACTGACGAGGAGGACGGCGGCGTCGAGCGACGCGATGTCGTCGAGGATGCGATCGCGCGTCACGGCGTCGAGCCCCGTCGTCGGTTCGTCGGCGACGATCAACGCGGGATCGCACGCGAGCGCCATGGCGAGGACGGCGCGCTGGCGTTCGCCACCCGAGAGTTCGTGCGGGCGATCGCCCGCCCGTGTCGCACCGAGGCCGAGGCGATCGAGGGCGTCACGGGCGCGCCGGCCCGCGTCCGCGTCGGAGTCGTGTCGCCGGACGGCCTCGCGGATCTGCGCGCCGACGGTGTACGCGGGATCGAGGGCACCCATCGCGCGCTGGGGGACGAGGGCGATCTCGGCCCACCGGAGGTCTCGCAGGTGTCCGTCGGGGAGCGCGAGTAGGTCCGTGGCGCCGTCCGCGCGCACCGGGGACGCGTCGTCGGCGACGACCGCCGCACGCGGTGTCCCGTCGGGGTTCGCCCACGCCGGCGGCACGGCGTCGAGCCACGCGCGGCCGCGGACGACCCCGCCGGCGTCGTCGAGGAGGCCGACGAGCGCGCGGGCGAGCGTGGTCTTGCCGGAGCCGGACTCGCCGAGCAGGCCGTACGTCTCGCCGCGTTCGACGCGCAGCGAGACGTCGTCGAGCGCGCGGACGGGGTCGGGATCAGCGCCGCCGGCGGACGGCCGATAGCGGACCGTGAGGGAGTCGATGTCGAGGAGCATCAGTCGGCACCCGTGACGTCCTCGACGGCGTGCCCGACGTAGTAGAAGGCGGCGACGAGGGACGCGATGGCGAGGCCGGGCGGGAGGAGCCACCACGGCGCGTCGAAGACGTGCCCGGTCGCCTGCACCTGCTGGAGCAACACCCCCCACGAGGCCGTCGTGACGTCCGCGAGGCCGAGGTACGCGAGGGTGGCGTGGGTGAGGATCGCGGTCGCGGCGTCCTGCACGAGCAGGACCGCGGCGACGGGGAGGACGTCCGGGAGGACGTGTCTGGCGACGATCCGGTGGGCGGGGAGACCGGCGGCCCGCGCGGCGTCGACGTAGGTGCGCCGGACGAGCGACAGCGTCGTTCCGCGGACGACGACGCAGTTGTTCAGCCACGACGTCGCGGCGATGGCGAGGACGACGGTGGTCGTCGAGGCCCCGCGCATGGCGACGAGGACGATGACGAAGGGGAGGAACGGCACGCCGTAGAGGACGTCGACGACGCGCTGGATCGCCTCGTCCACCCAGCCGCCGTAGTAGCCGCTGCAGAGGCCGAGCGGGACGCCGACGAGCGAGGAGAGGAGCGCCGCGGCTAGACCGACGAGGAGCGCGGTGCGCGCGCCGTAGACGAGCTCGGTGAAGACGCCGTGGCCGGACGCCGTGGTTCCCAGCGGGGCGAAGAAGGGATCGCCGAACGCCGGCGGGTGCGGGAGGGAGCGCGATTGGGCGAGCGTGAGGCGGCCGTCGCCCGTCCCGACGTACGCCACCCACTCGGGGTCGTGGGGGGCGACGACGTCCGGAGCGAGCGCGCAGCACGTGACGACGCCGAGGACGACCGTCCCGACGAGGGCGAGGGGATTCGTCAGGAACCGGCGGAGCGCCCGGCGCGCCCGCGGCGACACGGCGCTCGCGTCGCGGTCTGCGGCGCGGCCCGTCATTCGTCGCGCCCTCCGAGCGAGATCCGCGGATCGAGGTACGTGTAGACGACGTCGAGACAGAGGCGGACGACGACGACGACGACGGCGACGAGGAAGAACGCGGCCTGCGCGAGCGGGTAGTCGCGGTCGAGAACGGCCGTGACGATCAGTCGTCCCATCCCCGGCCACGAGAAGACGGTCTCGGTGACGACGGCCCCGTCGACGAGGAAAGCGAGGGCGATCGCGGCGCTCGTCGTGACGGGAACGAGGGCGTTGCGACCGGCGTGCTTGAAGAGGACCGTGCGCTCGCGCAGCCCCTTCGCCCGCGCGAGGTCAACGTAGTCGGCGCGCATGGCGTCGCGCATCGCGGGGCGGACGAGCAGCGCCGCGCCGACCCACCCGACCGCGGCGACCGACAGGAGGGGGAGCGCGAGGTGCCGGAGGAAGTCGAGGGCGACGGGGAGGGGCGCGGGGGCGAAGGCGGGGAACTGCGTCACCATGTTGGCGCTCGGGAGCCACCCCAGTCGGTGGTCGAAGAGCCAGACGAGGAGCCACGCGACCCAGAAGACCGGCGTGGCGTAGACGAACAACGAGACGGCGAGGGCGAGCGTCCCGCCGCGGGCGTCGCGGTACCAGCCGAGCACCATCCCCACGAGCGGACCGACGACGTAGCAGGCGAGGAGGGCCGCACCGAAGAGGACGAGCGTGCGCGGGAGGCGGCGCGCGAGCACGTCGGCGACGGGCGCGTGCATCGTCGGCGACCAGCCGAACTGCCCGGTATGATAGTTGAGGAGGAAGCGACCGTACTGCACCCAGAGGGGGTCGTGGACGCCCCACGCGGCTTCCAAGCGCGCGAGCTGTGCGGTGGTCATCCCCGGCGTCGTCATCGCGCTCACGAACGATCCCGGCATCGCGCGCAGGAGAACGAAGAGGAGCGTCATGACGACGAGGAGGGTGGCGTACGCGACGGCGAGGCGGCGGACGAGGTAGGCCGCGCCGACGCGCGTCACGCGCACCACCCGCTCGACTGGCGGCCCGACCGCCGCGGCACGACGGGACGACGACCCCGGCGCGGACGGGCGGTGGATCGCTGACGACGAGTGCGGCGACACGGGGCCGCGGGCTCGCCCACGCGTCTCACCTCCGCGGCCTGAGTTGCGCGAGCTCGGTCGCGAGGTTCGTGGAGCCGGGCCCGGGGATGTCGGCGACGTAGTTCGTCCACGCGTCGGTGTCGAGGGGCCATCGAATCCGCGGATACTCGGTCACCATCACGGGGGCGTCGAGGTAGATCCGTTCGACCGCGCGGCGCGCGAGGGCGTTGCGCCGTTCGCCGTCGGTCTCGCGGAGCGCGCGCTCGATGAGGTCGTTCGCGCTCGCGTGCGCGGCGAGCCCGTATCCCGTGGGGTTGTTCGCACGGACGGCGTCGTCGCCCGCGGGATCGGCGTTGTCGCCGTGAAAGAGCGAGTAGAGCGACGTGACGGCGAACGGCGAGAGGTCGCCGACGCTCAGCGGGTAGACGTCGAACGCCTCGCGGGCGTAGACGGCCTCGACCATCGCGGTGAGGCTCAACACGGTTCGGGTCGCCGGGATCCCGAGCCGTCCGAGCGCCTCGATCCAGGCCGACGTCATCGCCGAACGCTCGGGCGAGCGCGACGCCGGCGTGATGAGGAATTCGAGCGGACCGCCGAGCAGGTCCGGGATCGTCCGGCCGTCGACGCGGAGTTCGACGTCCGTGTCCGCGTCCGCGAGCGCGTCGGATCGCACCGGTCCGAAGGTGTAGTCGTGGCGCGCGCCGCGCTGGCTCGCGCGGACGCCCGTGAGACTCCCGGGGTACGACCGGCCCGCGTACGTCCCGGGTTCGCCCGTGATCGGTTCGCCGCTCGTGAGGAAGTCGCGGACGGCCGCGACGTCGAGGGCGGCGCCGTCGTCGCGCCCGCGATAGGCGTAGGCCTCCGTGGCGGGGTCGGCGAGGACCGCGGCGTCCGCGTCCGTCTCCGGGCGGACGGCGGTGTATCCCGGCGGGACGACGAAGTCGCCACGCGTGACGTAGCCGTCGTGGAGTTCGGTGACGTAGTGGTAGTCGTCGAAGGCGAAGGCGAGCGCCTGCCGGAAGAGGAGGTCGTCGAGCGGTTCGCGCCGGAGGTTGAAGCCGTAGTAGCCGTAGCCGGTCGCGGACCCCTCGACGAGCGTCTTGTCGGCCGCAGACTCGATCTCCGGGAGGGAGGCGGTGGCGGCCGTCCGGTAGATCGCGTCGATCTCGTCGTCGAGGAACGCGCGCTGGAGGGCGGCGTCGGAGCCGTACACGCGGACGCGGAGCTCGTCGAGGAACGGTCCGCCCGCGTCGAGGACGTCGTGGTCGCGGCGCCAGTCGAGCGAGGAGAGCACGTACTCGCCCGAGTCGCGGAAGGCGAGCGACGCGGACGTGTCGGGGTCGTAGGTGGTGACGCGCCCGGGGCCGAGACCGACGGGGCCGCCGCGTTCCGAGGGACGGTAGCGACGGTAGTCGTCGACGTCGCCCCAGACGTGCTCGGGGAGGATCGGGAGCGCGAGCGTGCTGCTCGCGTACGTCCCGACGGGCTCGGAGAGGCGGAGACGGACGTCCCAGTCGTCGGGCGCGCGCTCGACGGCGGTAATCGCGGAGACGACCGGGAGATAACGCGCCGGGCGCTGCTCGCGGAGGTAGCGGTAGGTGAACAGGACGTCCGCGACGGTGAGCGGCGTCCCGTCGGTGAACGTGAGACCGTCGCGGACCGCGACGTCGATGGCGGGACGGGCGTCGGCGCCGTCCGCGCCCGTGATCCGCCAGTCAGTGAAGACGTTCGGGCGGACGTCGAACGTCACGGGATCGACCACGGTGCCGCTCTCGTACACCAGATCGAGGAGGATCCACGAGTGCGAGGAGGCGGTGGCGAGCGGGTTCAGGCCGGCGAACGATCCGCTCGTCCCGAGCGCGAACGTCGCTGCCGATGACGTCGCGTCGTCGCCGAAACAGCCGGCGAGGGAGAACGTCGCCGCGCCCGCGCCGGCCGCGAGGAACCGGCGTCGCGTCGGAGCCGCCCCATCGACCATGTTCCTACAACACGACCCCCTCGGGATATAAACGTCGCGTCGACGCTGGCGGGGGAGGCGGGTCACGCGCGGTGGCCGAAGCGGCGAGCGTCGCACACGAAGTCACGGTTAACCCCGGTGCGCCCGAAGTTGACGACGCCATGACGTCCGTACTGTTCGTCGTTAGCGAGGAGGGATATTGGGGCGAAGAGTGTATCGAGCCGCTCACGACGCTCGACGAGCGCGGCGCCGAGATCACGGTGGCGACGCCGACCGGGAACCCGCCGGTCGTCGACGAGCGTTCGGTCGACCCGGAGAACGTCGGCGAGGAGACCGCCGCGTGGGTGACGGAGGTCGACGAGACCGACGAGCGCCTGAACGATCCCGAGCCGATCGCGGCGGTCGAGGCGGCCGACTACGACGCGGTCGTCTTCCCCGGCGGCCACGGCACCGCGTGGGACGTGAATCAGGACCGCGACGCGAGACGCCTCCTCCGTGAGCAGGTCGCGGGCGGGGACGGGAAGGCGCTCGTCGTCTGCCACGCCGTCGGCATCCTCGCGTTCGCGCGCGACGCCGACGGCGACTTCGTCGTGGCCGGCCGCGACGTCACCGGCTTCCCGAACGAGTGGGAGGAGGGAATCGTCGACGAGCACGACCTGATGCCGGACGGCCGCAAGCTCCCCTACTGGGTCGAGGACGAGGTCGTCGCGGCCGGCGCGAACTGGGACGCCGAACTCGACGCCGACACCTCGGTCACCGTCGACGGCGACCTCGTGACCGCGCGCGGCCCGGAGTCCTCCGCCGACGCCGCCGCGACCTTCGCGGACGAACTCGGTCTCTGAGGGAGAGAAAAACCCGCACACGGCACCGGGCTTCGCAAGCCTTATCCGCAGGAGGGCGTTACGAAGAATCAGCGGGTTGGGATAGCCAGGAGATTCCGCCGGGCTCATAACCCGGAGATCGGTAGTTCAAATCTACCACCCGCTATCTCCGTTCTCTGATTCGTCGTTCCCCGAATCGGTCTCGTCCCTCACTCGCGAAGTCACCGACTCGTCGCCGCGATGAGCGGCAAGGATCGCACGGGCGTTCTACTCGATCGTCAGCGACGTCTGCGACTCGGTGACGACCGTGACGTCCTCGGCGTCGACGGTCTCGACGTCGAGCCAGTGGGGGACGTAGTTTCGCTTCTCGTAGTCCTCGAGCTCGTCCCGCTCACCCATGACGCACCAGAGCTGGACGCGTTCGGGGCCGTGCCAGTCGCCGTTTCGGGTGACGCCGAAGAGGACCTTCTCCGCGCCGTCGTGCTCAATGACCGCGCCGTTGCGCACGCCGGGATCCCCGTGGATGATGAGCCGCTTCATGCGCGCCGGTTCAGCGGGCCGCCGATTAAAGCCATCGCACTGGTGGCGCTATCGCTCGTGGCGGGCGATGGCGACGTGGACCCCGATGCCGACGAGCGAGACGAGGAGGGCGAACGGCACGGCGAGTGTGAGGAAGAAGGGGTGGAGGGTGCCTGCGACTACACTGCCGGTCGCGGGATAGGTCGTGAGGGCCGCGACGACGCCGACGGAGAGGGCGACGGCGAGCGCGCTCGCGCGCACCGTCCGTCGGTCGTCGCGGACGAGTCTGACGCCGCCGGAGGCGACGAGACCGAACGGGGCGCCGAAGAGGAGCGCGTAGACGCCGCCCACGCCGACCGTCGGGAGACCGTAGGCGGCGAGGACGGCGAGTTCCGCGCGGACGCCCGGGAGTGTCGCGCCCGCGGACGCGAACGTCACGAGGCCGGGGGAGACGCCGGCGTCGCCCGCGCCGGTCGAGTCGTTCCAGCGGAGCGTCGCGCCGCCGTCCGCGACGGCCATCGCGTCCGGGCGATCGACGACCCGGTAGCCCGCGGGCGCGTCGACGGTCACGTCCGCGTCGCCCGGGTAGTAGTCGTTGGTGTAGTCGGCGAACGGCGCGAAGAGAACCCCGCCGCCCGCCTCATGGACGACGCCGTCGAGACGATACGTGACGACGAGCGTGTCGTTCTCGACGTGCGAGGCGAGAGCGTGGGTGTCGCGGCCGAACCGATGGTCGAATTGGGCGGCGATGACGGCCCTGCGGCGGCTCTCGTTCGCTCGGAGGGCATCGGCGGCGTCGGGGTCGGTGAGCGTCGCGCGTTCGGTCCAGACGCTCGACCCGTTCGCGGCGACGGCGACGTTCACGGTGACGTCGGTCGTCTCCGTGGGCGGACCGGTCCCGGGCGCACGCGCGTCACCGCCGAACCCGTCGAAGCCCGAGACGGGCTGTGGCGGTGGGCGCGCAGCGGCGGGCGTCACGACGACGGCGAGCACCGCGACGAGGAGGACACAACCGAGGAGAGCGCGGCGGCGGACCATACCGAGCGGTGTGTCAGCCGACGGCAAATAACTACGGCCGTGTGAAGCGACGGCCACACCGTCGCGTGGTCGGGGGCGAACCGTGTCCATTTTAAGCGTCGGAGTCGAACCGAGGGACAACAGAGCTGATTCGCTATGGAGATGCCACGACGCTTCAACACCTACTGTCCGCACTGCCACGAACACCACGAGCACGAGGTCGAGAAGGTCCGTTCGGGCCGCACCTCGGGCATGACCAAGGTCCAGGGCCGCCAGCGCGAGCGCCAGACCTCCCGCATCGGGAACTCCGGGAAGTTCTCGAAGGTGCCGGGTGGGGACAAGCCCACGAAGAAGACGGACCTCAAGTACCGCTGCAGCGAGTGTGGCAACGCCCACCTCCGCGAGGGATGGCGCGCCGGCAAGCTGGAGTTCCAGGAGTAACGATGTCCGGGAACTTCTTCCGCGTCCGCTGTCCGGACTGTGAGAACGAACAGGTCGTCTTCGAGAAGGCCTCCTCGACGGTCGCGTGCGCCGTCTGCGGGACGACGCTCGCGCGCCCGACCGGCGGGAAGGCAACCATCGAAGCCGAGGTCACGGAGACCGTCGAGGCCCGATGAAGTACGAGGGCTGGCCCGAGCCCGGCGAACTCGTCGTCGGGAAGGTCGACGAGATCGAGGACTTCGGCGTCTTCGTCGACTTGGAGGAGTACCGCGATAAGCGCGGGCTGGTCCACATCAGCGAGGTCGCATCCGGCTGGATCAAGAACGTTCGGGACCACGTCCGCGAGGACCAAACGGTCGTCGCCAAGGTCCTCGAAGTCGATACATCGTCCAAGCAGATCGACCTCTCGATCAAGGACGTCAACGACCACCAGCGCTCCGACGCGATCCAGGAGTGGAAGAACGAACAGAAGGCCGACAAGTGGATGGAGCTGGCCTTCGGCGAGGAGATGGCGGACGATCGCTTCCGTGCGGTCGCCAACGAACTCGTCGCCGAGTTCGGGTCGCTCTATGACGGCTTCGAGCAGGCCGCCATCCACGGCGAGGAGGCCCTGGAGCCGTGCGACCTCGACGACGACGACGTCGACGCGATCGTCAGCACGGCGCGCGAGAACGTCTCCGTTCCGTACGTCACGGTGACGGGGTACGTGCACCTCGAATCGCCGTCGCCGGCCGGCGTCGACGACATCAAGTCCGCGCTCCGGGCCGCGGAGGGCGACGCGGACAGCGTCCCCGACGAGGCCGAACTCGAAGTGACGTACGTCGGCGCGCCCGAGTACCGCGTGCGCGTCGAAGCGCCGAACTACAAGACGGCGGAGACGGAGCTCGAGGCCGCCGCCGGGCGCGCGACCGAGGACGTCGAAGCGCACGGCGGGACGGGCGAGTTCCACCGCGAGCGGCAACTCGAAGAAGAGGCGTAGGGCCGTGCACGCGGACATCCGTCTCTGCCGCGCGCACGAACGCCCCGTCTACACCCTTTCTGAGACGTGTCCGGAGTGCGGCGAGCGGACGGAGAACTCGGCGCCCGCGCCGTTCGATCCCGACGACCCGTACGGCGAGTACCGACGCAAACTTAAGCGCCGCGCACGCGAGTAAGTCGCATGGACGAAGTCGACATCGAGGTCGTCGCGGACGTCGAGTTGGACGACCCGGTCCTCATCGAGGGGCTCCCCGGGGTCGGCCACGTCGGGAAACTCGTCGCCGAACACCTCATCGAGGAGGGCGGGGGGACGCTCGTCCGCCGGGTGTTCTCGGAGGCGTTCCCGCCGCAGGTGACGGTCGACAAGGACGGTGTCGCCTCGCTGGCCGACGCGACGTTCCACGCGATCGAGACCGAGGGGCGTGACCTCCTCGTGCTCACCGGTGACCACCAGGCCGCCGACAACCGCGGACACTACCGACTGACGGACGCGTTCCTCGACGTCGCCGCCGACTTCGGCACCGAGGAGGTGTACGCGCTCGGCGGCGTGCCGACGGGCGAACTCGTCGAGGACCACGCGGTCGTGGGCGCGGTCTCGAACGACGAGCGCAAGGCGTCCCTCGAAGAGGTCGGCGTCGAGTTCCGAGCGGAGGAGCCCGCGGGTGGCATCGTCGGTACCTCCGGGCTGCTCGTCGGCCTCGGCGGCCGGCGCGGCTTCGACGCGGCGTGTCTGATGGGCGAGACGTCGGGCTACCTCGTCGACCCGAAGAGCGCGCGCGTCGTCCTCGAAACGCTCGAAGACCTCCTCGGGTTCGCGGTGGACTACGAGGCGCTCGACGAACGGGCCGACGAGATGGAGGACGTCGTCGAGCAGATGCAACAGATGGAGAGCGGGCCGAGCGCGGGCGGCGACGAGGACCTACGCTACATCGGCTAACGGGCGGTGTGCTCGGACCGCGGTGGGTCGGGACTCGCCGACCGTGGCGTCGAGTTCCGGGAGCGTAGGGAGTCGGGACCGGTCCGTCTTCGCTACGTGATGTCCGCGACCTCGTAGCGGGCGTCGGCGTCGCGCAGCGGGTCGGTGACGCGGCCGACGGTGTCGGCGGTGGCGACGACGACGACGTCGAGGCCGCGGCTGGTGGCCTCGGCGGCCACCTCGCCGACGGCGAACGTGACCGCGGGGGGGCGATCGACCTTTCGGAGGGCGACGACGGCCTCGACGCCGGCGGCGAGGACGAGGTCGACGTCGGCGATGGCGTCCCGGAGCGCATCGAGGTCGACGGCGTCGCTCCCGCCGGTTCGGACGGGCGGGAGTTGATAGACGGTGACGCGACCGGGCTCGAGGTCGATGATGCCCTCGAAGCCGGTGACGCCGACGTCGTCGCCGGCCGCGGCGTCGGTCGTGGCGACGCCGGAGGCCGATCCCTCGCCGCCCGGGTCGGCGTGGAGCAGGCCGTCGCGCATCGTGAGCGTGACCGCGTCGCCGGCGTCGACGTCGTCGAGGGCGATGGCGGCGTCCTCGTGAACGCTCCCGAGGACGTCCTCGGTGACGCGATCCGCGTAGCGCCGGACGTCGTCGGCGGTGCGCAACAGCCAGTCGACGCCCTCCTTGGTGACACGGTAGCGCGAGCGCCCCTCCTTCTCCACGAGGCCGTCGTCGACGAGGTCGCGGATGTACTCGCTGACGGCCTGCGTCGTGACGCCGACGGCGTCGGCGATCTCCCCTTGGCTGACCGCGGGCTGGCGGTCCGCGATCTCGACGAGCACGCGGAACCGCGTCGCGGTCCGTTTGTCCGCGAGGACGTCGGTCATACGCGACACCTCGGTGCTGGGCGTCAAAGAGCCACCGGTCCCGAAAGGCAGGGCTTAACGCGCGCGTCGTTCACGACTCAGGCATGGAGACGAACCCGGCGTTCACGGGCGCGCGGTGTACGGCCTGCGACGCGACGGTCGACGGCGACGACGTGGCGGGACGCTGTCCGTCGTGCGGGGGCGTACTCGACGCGGCCTACGAGCTCGACGCGGTCGATCTCGAACCGACGACGCTCGCGGCGCGCACGACCCGTTCGCAGTGGCGCTACCACGAGCTCCTCCCGTTCTCCCCCGAGGCGGCGGTGACGACGATGGAGGGCGGGACGCCGCTCGTGCCGGTGCCGTCGCTGGCCGAAGAACTCGGCGTCGCCGCCGTCTACGTGAAGGACGAGGGACGGAACCCGACGGGAACGATCGACGATCGGGGGCAGTCGGTGGCCGTGACGGCGGCGAAGCGCGCCGGCGCGAGCGACGTGGCGCTCGCCTCGACGGGCGACGACGGGCAGTCCGCGGCGGCGTACGCGTCTCGCGCCGGCCTCGACAGCCACACGTTCGTCCCGTCGCGCGCGACCTTCACGAACAAGGCGATGGTGAACGTTCACGGCGGAGACATGTCGGTCGTCGAGGGGCGCATCGACGCCGCGGCGTCGGCGTTCGCGGACGCGGTCGCCGAGCACGACGAGTGGCACCCCGTACAGGCGCTCTCGACGCCGTACCCCCACGAGGGGCTGAAGACGGCGTACGTCGAGATCGCCGAGGCACTCGACTGGGAGACGCCGGATCGCGTGATCCACCCGACCGGCCGCGGCGCCGGACTCCACGCCTTTCGCAAGGCCGCGCGCGAACTCGACGCGCTCGGACTCGCGTCGGGGACGCCGAAGCTCTACGCCGCGCAGGCCGAGGGGTGTGCCCCGATCGTCCGCGCGTTCGAGGAGGGCCGCGAGGCGTACGAGCCGTGGGACGCCCCGGACACCATCTGCGGACGCATCGAGATCCCCGACCCCGCGGGTGGGAACCTCGCGCTCGACGCGATCCGCGAGACGGGCGGTGGGGCCGTCGCGGCGCCCGACCCCGAGACACTGGAGGGGGCGACGTCACTCGCGGGGACCGCCGGACTCGAACTCTCCGCGTCGAGCGGGACCGCGGTCGCGGCCGCTTACGCGCTCGCCGAACGCGGCGAGCTCGACGCCGATGACACGCTCGTCCTCGTCAACGCGGGAGCGGGGAGCAAGGACGACGACGTCCTGCGCTCGCACCTGATGAGCAAGGGGATCTAGCGGACGGCAACCCTAAGTCTTAGACGCATCTAACTCGGGACAGTGATGCTGAGCGACGTGATGGAAGACTACCTGAAAGCGATCTACGTCCTCCAACGCGAAGGCGAGCCGCCGGTCCGGACGTCCGATCTCGCGGAGTACCTCGGCGTGACGCCGCCGACGGTGACGAGCATGGTGGAGAAACTCGACGAGCGCGACCTCATCGTCCGCGAGAAGTACAAGGGCGTCGAGCTCAGCGAGGAGGGCGAAACGGTCGCGCTCGAAGTGCTACGCCACCATCGGCTCCTCGAATCCTACCTCGCCGAGCACCTCGACTACGACTGGAGCGAGGTCCACGAGGAGGCCGACGCGCTCGAACACCACATCAGTGAGGCGTTCGAACGCCGCGTCGCCGACGCGCTCGGCGAACCCGCGGTCGACCCGCACGGCGATCCGATCCCCACCGCGGAGCTCACGCCGCTCGCCGACGACGACACCGGGGTGCTCGCCGACGCCGAGGAAGGCGACACCGTCACCGTCGCGCGCGTCAGCGACCGCGACGACGAACACCTCCGGTACCTCGCGGAGCGGGGCATCGAACCCGGTGCCGAACTCGACGTGGTCGCCATCGCGCCGATCGACATGGTGACGGTGCGCGTCGACGGCCGAGACGTCCACCTACCGACGTCGATCGCGGCGAGTATTCGCGTCGAATCGACCGCGGAGGCGGCGGCGTAGCGCGCCGCGGACGCCGCACGCGTCGTCCGCGTTCGCGTCGCACGCCCCGCACGTCTCACAGAGGACAGATCGATCGCCGTCCGACGGTTTTTTCGCGCATCGCGTCCGCGTATGCGCCATGTCCGGCCTCGTGTCGCTCGTCGCCGGGATCGCACTCGGCCTCTCGCTCGCCGCGCCCCCCGGCCCGATGAACGCCCTCATCGCTCAGGAGTCAGTGGTGCGCGGGTGGCGTGCGGGGTTCCGCGCCGGGC
Source organism: Halarchaeum nitratireducens (assembly GCF_017874695.1). Taxonomy (NCBI): domain Archaea; kingdom Methanobacteriati; phylum Methanobacteriota; class Halobacteria; order Halobacteriales; family Halobacteriaceae; genus Halarchaeum; species Halarchaeum nitratireducens. The sequence continues at coordinate 53,152 of NZ_JAGIKY010000013.1, read as the reverse complement.
TCGGCGCCATGACCGCGGACGCCTGTTTCTTCGCGCTCGCGTACGCCGGCGTCGTGGCCTTCATCAGACACGCGCCGACGCTCCAGGCCGCGATGAAGGCGGTCGGTGGCCTCCTCCTCTGCTACTTCGCGTACGGGGCGGTGAAGAGCGCGCGCGAGGGTGCCGCGGAGACCGAGTCGGGCGCGGGCTTCCGCAAGACGTTCCTCGCGGCGCTCACGAATCCGATGCAGATAATCTGGTGGCTGACCGCCGGCGTCGCACTCCTCGACCCCGGGACCGTGTCGGCCTTCGGCTACACCGTCGGCGTGACGAACGGCGCGCTCACCGTAATCGGGTTCTTCTGCGGGATCCTCCTCTGGATCACCGGGTTCCCGGCGCTGTTGCGCGTCGCGGGCGACGCGATCGACACGCTCGAACGCGTCGTCGGGTACGGGAGCGCCGTCGTGCTCTGCGCCTTCGGGCTGTGGTTCCTCTTCGACGCCGTCTAACGCTCCGTTTCGGGCTCGGCGTCCATCCGCGGGACTTCCGCGTCGAGCCACTCGCGGAACCACCGGACGCGCTTGAGTCGCTGGTGGGCGATCGACTCCGCGGCGTCGCTGTGGACGCGGTTTCGAGCCTCCTCACCGCGTTCGAGGACGCGCGTCACCATCTCCGCCGCGTCCATGTGCGTGCGCGCCTCGTACCCCATCCGGAGGAGCATCAGGGCGATCCCGTTCGCGCCGACCTTATCGAGCATGTCCGCCTCGACGAGACAGCGGCTCTCGAGGTCGAGCGATTCGAGGTCCCCGGTCTCCGAGTGCGACGCGACGGCGCGACAGACGCGATCGACGAACGATGGAGGGTACTCACCGTGCGTCTCGAGGTACTGGCGGGCGACGCGTGCGCCCTCCTCCGCGTGGACCTCCTGTTCGGCGTCGAGTTTGGCGATATCGTGGAAGAGCGCGGCGACGCGCACGACGTCGACGTCCGCGCCCTCGCGCTCCGCGATGGTGCTCGCCAGCTCGCGGACGTTGCAGATGTGGTTGAAGCGATACTCGGCGGAGTGCCACGGGTACCAGCGCATCCGGCCGCCGTCCTCCTCGTTCTCGACGCTCGCGCTGAGGTAGTCGTAGACGAAGGCCTCCATCGACGCGAGTTCGTCGGCGGTGAGCGCGGACTCCTTTATCTCGACACCCATCGCCTCACCTCCGGCGGGGGTTCGTGTCGCGTTGTCATTGTTACGTCAATAGACGCCTGTTTCGCTCTTTAGCCTTTTGCAGGCGCCGACGCCCGCACGCGGGCGTCTCAGACGTCCGTCTCGGCGCGCACGCCGGGCTTGAGCGCGTCCTCGACCGCGGCCTCGCAGGTCAACATCGCCTCCGTTCGGTCGTCGCCCTCAACCGCGACGCTCTCGACGACGCGCCAGCCGTCGTCCTCGTGGACGACCCCCTTCACCCAGTCCGCGGCGGCGAGCACGAGCGACTCGGTGACGACCACGGGTTCGTTGTCGTCGGCGCGCACCGCTTCCTCGCGCTCGACGGGAACGACGAGGTCGAAGGCGTCGGCGTCGTTCAGCGCGGCGGCTTCGGTGGTCGTGAGCGGGCGATCCGGGAGCGAGGAGAGAGCGGACATGAACACGAGAAGGCGAGGCGTGCGCTAAACCGTTACGCTCGGGCGCCTCACTCGAGGGAGAGAGTCGGCGGCTCGCCGTTCCACCCGTAGGAGAGGACGACGAACGCGACTGCGAGGACGCCGGCGAGGGCGAATCCGGTACGGAGCAGTTTCCACGTGGCACGAAATACGTGCATATCCGAACGGAGAGACAGGAGCGTGATAACCGCCCCGGTTCGCACGGCGGACGAGTCGGTGACGTCGTCACCGGCGCCTCCCTCAACGTCTACGGGTGGGCGTGTCCACCGCGTCACTCCCGACGACGAACTGGAACCCGGGGGCGCCGTGATCTCGAAGATCGTCGACGCACCCGATTAGCGGTAGGTGTCTGAATAGTCCCGGGCGGATTCGAACCGCCGTCAACGGCTTTCTTCCGTACCGGCCGGAACCGAATACGACCAAAGGCCGCTATGATTGGCCACTACACCACGGGACTTCACGTCGGTAGTGGCTCGTGCACTACTAAGGAGTTACTCTTCGGACCGATATACCGCGAGATCGCCGCTCTCGACTCGGCGGTGACACGGCCGGTAGAGGGTGACGACGTTGTCGAGCGTGTGCGCGTCCGCCGGTGTATCGAAGTCGCGGGCCCGTTGCGTTCGACGTGGTGGACGTCGGGCTCCCGGCCGAGAGTCTCGACGCCGTCGCCACAGAGACAACACGCGTGGCCGTCGCGTTCGAGTGCCTCGCGCCGGATCGCCCACCGCCCGTCGCCGTAGCGAAGTGGGCCGCCCTCCCACTGGTGGTAGTCCTCACCGACGACGTTCTCCGACAACCACGACCCATAGCAGTCGAGGGTACAGAACGGCCCGCGCGTCGCCCCGTCCAACCGCGACGGCACGACGGACGGGGAGGTATCGCAGTACGTACACGCGGTGTCTACGCGCTCGCGTTCGGCCGGGTTCTCGGGCAACAACCCCTCGGCGGCCTCGACGCACGCCGAGCAGTAGACGCCGTCCTCGTCCGAGGGGTAGTAGTCGAACTCGTCGCCGCAGACGCGACACGTCGCGGCCTCCGTCGCGTCGCGGTAGTTGCCGTTGTACTCGCCGGCGTTCGGGTTGCAGTCGTCGCAGAGGTCCCGCTGCGACTCGGGGTCGTAGGACTCGACGCTACAGCCCTACAGGTCCGGTTCGGGAGCGGGTCACCGTGAACCTTCGTGTGATGCCGACGGACGCCGCGCTCCGTGGCGAGCGTGTCGCCGCACGTCGGACAGTCGATGGGGGAGTGGACGGAGACGCGTCGTATAGCGATCGTCTCCGCAGCCCTCAATCACCGGCACCCGCACCCGCGCCGGCCTCACCGAGCTGTTCGACGAGGTGCGAACAGGCGTCGGCCTCCGCGTCGAAGCAGTCCGGGCAGTCCGGTTCGCGGTCGATGATCATGTCGAGGCGGTCGGCGACGGTTTCGTCGATGACGGCCTCGAGTTGGCCGGCCTCGTCCCGGTACTCCTCGACGTCGAGGACGTTCGCGAGGAAGCGTTCGAGGACGCAGTACGTGGCGAGCGCGTCGCGCGCGCGCTCCTCGCCGGCGTCGGTGAGGGTCGCGCCCTTGTACTTCTCGTGGACGAGCAGGTCCTGATCGGCGAGTTTCCCCACCATCTCGTTGGCGGATGCGGGGCTGACACCGAGGCGATCGGCGAGCGCGCCCGTGGAGGCCGGGCCGTCCTCGATCTGTTGCACGAGGAAGACCGCCTTCAGGTACTGATCGGCGGTGTTCACGATGCGTCCTCCGTCGTCGTGTAGCGTGTCATGTGCGTGACTCCATGAGTTCGGCGACTGCCTCGGCACCCTCGGCCTCCGTCTCGCGGATGTCCCGCAGGGTCGAGAGCAGCGATTCACGGTCGATACTGAACGAGGTCTCGCTCCGCTCGATGGCCTCGATGAGGTCGTCGTAGAACTTGTACGCGGTCTCCTCGCCGTTCAGCTGGTCGTAGAGGATCCCGTCGAAGTCCTCGGGCCCGGTCTGTGCGTACTGCTCGCGGACGAGCGGCGTGATGTCGATCGCCGCGTCCTCGTCTATGTCGAGTCGGTCGACGATGGCCTTGAGGCGTTCGCGGTGGTCGGCGGACTCCTCACGGGCTTCTCGGAGGAGTTCCTCGATGCGCTCGTCGCGTTCGTCGTCCGGGAGACGCTGGTAGTGCTCGTACGCGCGGGCCTCCACGACCTCCTCCAGCACGATGCCGATCTGGAGGAGACGGGCGAGCTGACCGTCGGAGTCGACCTGTGACGCGACGCTCACGGTCCCTCCCCGCGTCGTGCTCTCGGTCGCATACCCCCCGCTATGTGGAGCGAGTACCTAAGCGCTTTCACCGAGGACGACGCGAAACGCGGTCGAAAAACGGGGGCGAGCGGAACGCGCGTTAGTGGAGGCGTTCGTGGATCCGCTCTTCGAGGTCCTCGCGGAGCTCGTCGACCTCGACCTCTTCGAGGACGGGAACGAAGAAGCCCTCGACGAGCATGTTCTTCGCGGCCTGCTCGGGGATGGCGCGCCCCTCCATGTAGAAGAGGTCCTCCTGGTCGATCTGGCCGACCGTCGCGGAGTGGCTCGCCTCGGTGTCGTGGTTGTTGATGATGAGCTTCGGCGAGGCGTCGGCCTCGGACTCGTCACTGAGCATCAGCGTGTTCTCGCGCTGGTAGCTCGAGGTGTCCCACGCGTCGCGACCGACGTCCTGCACGCCCTCGTAGACGCTCCGGGCCTCGTCGTCGATGACGCCGCGCGTCACCAGGTCCGCCGTCGTGTGCTCGGCACGGTGCCAGACCTTCGAGTCGAGGTCGAAGTGCTGGTCCTCGTGGCCGAAGAACGCGCCGACGATCTTCGTCTCCGAGGACTCGCCCTCGAGCAGGGTCGAGACGCCGGTCTTCGTGAGCTGAGAGCCGATGTTGCCCTCGATCCAGTTCAGCGTCGCGTACGTGTCGGTGACGCCGCGCTTCAGCGTGTAGTTGTACGTGGACTGATCGAAGTCCTGGAGCGAGCCGTACTGGACGTAGGCGTTCTCGCCGACCGCGGCTTCGACGATGCCGGAGTAGTAGCGCTCCTCGGTGGCGGCGTCCGCTCCGGTGTCCTGACGCTCCAGGATCGTGACGGAGGCGTTCTGGTCGGTGACGACGAGCGTGTAGTTGAACAGGGACGTCCCGTTCATCGTCGTCCGGATCTTCACGTCCTCGGCGTCGACGTTCGAGGGGACGTAGATGACCGTCCCGGTCGTGAAGAGCGCGGTGGAGAGCGCGGTGAGGCGGTTCTCCTCGGGGTCGACGACGCTCCCGAAGTGCTCCTTGACGAGCGCTTCGAGGTCCGCGTCGTTCAGCGCCTCGTGGAACGGCACCACGGTCGCCTGATCGTCCGCGACCCAGTCCTTCTCCTCGGTCTGATCGAACGGCTCGACGAGTGCCTCGAAGTCGAGGTCCGCGAGGTTCGTCCACGTCCGGCCCGGCGTCTGGATGACGTCCGGGTAGTCGAGGTCGGAGAGGGCTTCCAAGGCGTCGAGGCGCTTCGCGCGGAGCCACTTCGGCTCGTTGCGCTCCTCGGCGATCCGCTCGACCGTCTCCACGTCGATGCCGGCGTGGAACCGTGTTGCTCCGCTCATGCTACCCGAGGCTCCCCTCCATCTCGAGCTCGATGAGGCGGTTGAGCTCGACGGCGTACTCGATGGGCAGTTCCTCCGTGATCGGCTCGATGAAGCCGGCGACGATCATCTGCTTCGCGTCGTCGTCGTCGAGCCCACGGCTCTGGAGGTAGAAGACGTCCTCGTCGCCGATCTTCCCGACCGTCGCCTCGTGGGCGACGTCGACCTTGGACTCGTTGATCTCCATGTACGGCATGGTGTCGCTGGTCGACTCGTTGTCGAACATCAGCGCGTCACACTCGACGGACGTCGAGGAGTCCTCGGCGCCGTCCGCGATGTGGACGAGGCCGCGGTAGTTCGTGCGGCCGCCGTCCTTGCTGATGGACTTGGACTCGATGGTGGACTTCGTGTCGGGCGCGTTGTGGTAGACCTTCGCGCCGGTGTCGATGTCCTGGCCCTCGCCCGCGAAGGCGATGGTGATGTGGTTGTCCGTCGCGCCACGCCCCTTCAGGATCGAACAGGGGTAGAGCATCGTGGCCTTCGAGCCCATACTGCCCGAGACCCACTCCATCGTGCCGTTCTCCTCGACGATGGCGCGCTTCGTGTTGAGGTTGAACGTGTTCTTCGACCAGTTCTGCACGGTCGAGTACTGCACGTGGGCGTCCTCCTTCACGAAGACCTCGACGCCACCGGAGTGGAGGTTGTGCGTGCCGTACTTCGGCGCGCTACAGCCCTCGATGTAGTGGACCTCGGAGCCCTCCTCGGCGATGATGAGCGTGTGCTCGAACTGACCCATCCCCTCCGAGTTCATCCGGAAGTAGGCCTGCACGGGCATCTCGACCGTGACGTCCTCGGGGATGTAGACGAACGAGCCGCCGCTCCAGACCGCGCCGTGGAGCGCCGCGAACTTGTTGTCGCTGGCGGGGACGCACTTCGTCATGAAGTGCTGCTTGACGAGCTCCTCGTGCTCCTGGACGGCCTCGTCCATGTTGCAGAAGACGACGCCCTTCTCCTCCCAGCGCTCCTGCATGTTCTGGTAGACGACCTCGGACTCGTACTGCGCGCCGACGCCGCTGAGCGCCTCGCGCTCGGCCTCCGGGATACCGAGCTTCTCGAAGGTGTCCTGAATCTCGTCCGGGAGGTCCTCCCAGTTCTCCGCGCCGCCGCGCGTCTCGACGTCGGGGCGGATGTACGGGACGATCTCCTCGACGTCGAGCTCGGAGAGGTCGGGCTGGCCCGGCCAATCCGTCGGCATCGGCATCTTCTTGTACTGCTTGAGCGCGCGGAGGCGGCGTTCGAGCATCCAGTCGGGTTCGTCCTTGTCCTCGGAGATGAGTCGGATCGTCTCCTCGGTCAGTCCCTTCTCGGACTGGAAGGCCGAATGCTGCTCCTTCTTGAACTCGAAGCGCGCCTCGGTGTCGGTCTCTTGTAGGTTCTCTTCTGAACTCATGATTGTATCTTAAGCCGCGTTGTAGACCTGCTCGCGCACCCAGTCGTACCCCTTGTCCTCGAGCTTCTCGGCGAGCTCCGGACCGCCCTCCATGGCGATCTCGCCGTCGAGCATGATGTGGACGGTGTCGGGTTCGACGTAGTCGAGGATGCGCTGGTAGTGCGTGATCTGCAGGACGCCGGTGCCCTGCTCGTCGCGGAGGGCGTTGATGCCGTCCGCGACGTCCTGGAGGCGGTCGATGTCGAGACCGCTGTCGATCTCGTCGAGCACCGCGATGGTGGGTTCGAGGATGGCCGCCTGCAGGACCTCGTTCTGCTTCTTCTCGCCGCCGGAGAAGCCGGCGTTGAGATAGCGCTGCGCGAACCTCGCGTCCATGTCGAGGAGCTCCATCTTCTCCGAGAGGAGCTGCTGGAACTCGGCGACGCCGACTTCGCCCTCGTCCGCGGGGCCCTCCATCGGGGAGGTCTCGTAACCGGCGTCCGCCTCGTCGTCCTCGTCCTCGTCTTCGTCCTCGCCGAAGAGGAGTTCGTCTCGCTCCTCCAGCTTCGCGTTGAGTGCCGTGCGGAGGAAGTTCGTCATCGTGACACCCTCGATCTCCGCCGGATACTGGAAGGCGAGGAAGACGCCGAGCGCGGCGCGCTCGTTCGGTTCCAGTTCGAGGAGGTCCCAAGTGCGTGCGCTCTCGGGGATCTCGTCGATCCCGTCGAAGTCGTCCGCCTCGAGGTGGAGGAGGATATCGCCCTCGGTCACGTCGTAGGCCGGGTGGCCCGCGATGACCTTCGACGTGGTGGACTTCCCGCTGCCGTTGGGGCCCATAAGGGCGTGAATCTCGCCGGACTTGACCTCCAGGTCGACGCCGTGAAGGATCTGTTCGTCCCCCTCGGCGACTTCCGCGTGAACGTTCTTAAGCTCGATCGTGGCCATTGGTTGGGTCGTTCGTATGAACGCCCGCGCGCGGGATTAACGTTTCGGAACCTACCCCCTCTAGTTCTCTGAGTGAAAAACGATTTTTCGATTGTAGAAAGGCGCGCCGGATCAGTCGTCCGCGGCGGCGGGGTCGGCGTGCGACACCTCGTCGCCGAGCAGGTCGAGGTACTGCGCGATCCACTCCGGGTGGTCCGGCCACGCCTGCCCCGTCACGAGGTTGCCGTCCGTCGTCACCTCGTCGACCCACGAGCACCCGGCGGCCTCGCACTCCGGGCGGACCGCCGGATAGCTCGTCATCTCGTAGCCGTCGAGGACGCCCGCCGCCGCGAGGATCTGCGGGCCGTGACAGAGCGCCGCCACCGGCTTCCCCGCCTCGAAGAAGTGTCGAACGGCGTCGAGAACGATCTCGTGCGTCCGGAGGTACTCGGGGGCGCGCCCACCCGGGACGACGAGGCCGTCGTAGTCCGTGGGATCGACGTCGCGCATCGTCGCGTTCAACTCGAAGTCGTGCCCGCGCTCCTCGAGGTAGGTCTGGTCGCCGCGGAAGTCGTGAATCGCGGTCTTGACCGCCTCCCCGGCCTCCCGCTCGGGGCAGACGGCGTCGACCTCGTGGCCGACGGCCTGCAGGGCCTGGAACGGAACCATGATCTCGTAGTCCTCACCGAAGTCGCCGACGATCATCAGGAGTCTCTTTCCCATGGGTATCACCCGCACGGATATACGGCGGGCACGGGCTTAGGCGTTCGCCCGCCTACATGTAGGAGCCGAGTCCGGTCTGGGTCTGCCCCGATTCGACCTCGTCCCACGAGACGCCGAGCGCCTCCGTGATCCGCTCGATGGGCCCCTTCAAGGTCTTCTCGAGCATCGTCTCCCAGTCCACCTCGAAGGCCTCCGGGATCTGGTCGGCGTACTCGTAGCAGATGACGTCCGGGTCGCGCTTGAACTCAATGTAGAGCGGGTCCTCCACGAGCGTCGGGTTCTCCTCCTCTAGCTCCCGGAAGAACTCGGGGTGGACCTTCTCCAAGTAGAGTCGTTTGGGCTTCGATCCCCGCTGGAAGTTCGTCCCGAGGAGGAGGTTCGCGTACTTCGCACCGCGCACCTGCGCGGTGTCCGTGTCGTAGTTGTCGAGGCGCTTCCCGATCCCGCCCGGAATGCCGACGTCGTCGAGGTCGACGTCGCCGCTCCGGAAGTCCTCCACGACGCCGTGGACGTACTCCTTCACCGCGTCGGTGTCCTCGCCGTGGACGATCATGTCGATGACGCGCTTCTGGACCTCCTTCGTGATCGGCGCGATGTCCGAGCGTTTGTACTCGAAGCCCGTGATGTCGATGTCGTCGACGTCCTTTCCCTCCTTCCAGACGATGTGGCCGGCGTAGCGCTTCTTCTTGCCCGCCTGGAAGAACCGTCTATATAGCTTCTCGAACTCGATCTCGAAGAAGTGCTCCTCGGCGTCGAGTTCCTCGCGCGCGAACTCGTCGTAGCGACCGTTGATGTACTCCTCTATCTCGAAGGACTGCTCGATGGCGTCCTCCGTCTCGACGTCGCCGCCGAGTTCGAGCATCACGGAGTCGGTGTTGTGGAGGACGATTCCCCCGAGGCCGTCCACGAAGTTCTCGTTGTCCGCGACGCTCAGGTCGTAGACGTAACCGTCGTGCTCGGCTTCGGTGAGGACGGGGTCACGCCCGCCACGATAGGAGTCGCAGGTCCGAATCGTGTAGGAGTCCTTGCTGTCGCGGTACTTCAGCGAGTGCTGCTCCCCGCGTTGCGTGAGGAGCATCGAGAGTCCTGCGGCGAGTTCGCGACTCGTCGTCTCGAAGTCGAAGTTCCGCACCGCGTGCTCCTCGGAGTACCGTGGGAATTCGCGTGAGCCGTCGCCTTCGACGAGGATGTCGAGGAAGAGCGCCTGTCGGTCCTCGTCGAGGTGATAGACGAACGAGGGGATCCGTTTCCCACGCGAAGTCTGGCCCGCGAACTCCCGGAAGAACACCGCCGAGAGTTCGTTCATCATCTGGAGCTTCAGCGTCCGGTCGTCGTACGTCGCGGACCCCTCACCGGAGTCCGTCTCGTACTCGACTGTCCGCTCCTCGCACGAGTCGCTCGCCGTGATGCTGGCCGTCGCGTTCTCGAAGAGTCGGTGATAGTCGTCCTGTAGCCGTTCGAGCCACTCGCGACGGGACTCCGCGATGCTCGCGCCGAACTTCGCGTCGCTCGTCTCGACCGTCGAGGCACTCCCCTCGGGAACGTACGCCCCGAGGAGGCGAACGAGCGCCTCACCGTCCTCGCAGGTGAGGTCGATGTGGCGCTGGACTTTCACGGTCGAGTCGAGCTCGCCGTAGTGCTCGTGGCCAAACCAGACGTGTTCGTCGTCCGCGTACACGCGCTTCGTCTTCACCGTCGTTCCGCCGGTTCCGCGACCGTCCTCGTACTCGCGTTCGTACCCCTGTAGCACATCGTAGACGTCGATTTGGGTGGCACGCTCGACGTCGGGCATATCGGGAACGCGGAGCGGTTCGTCGACGTCCACCGGGGCGGCTTCTTCGAGGCTGTCCGGTCCCTCGACCACGTAGGAGTGGTCGCGCGTCGTCGTGGACTCACCGAGCTTGTGCCGGAGGTTCACAACCGACCCGTCCGTCTCGTGGCGGATCGCCTGCGTGATCGGCTTCCACTCCGTCTCGCCGGCGTCGTTCAGCGAGAGCGCGTCCCACCCGTCGAGCGTCCGGCGGTCCTTCCCGACGGACACGCTCGCGACCGGACCGCCGTCGGCGGTGACGAGGACGTTCTCCGACGGTGTCGCCCGCTCGAAGAGGTCCTCGATCGGCGTGATGCGGACGCGTTCCTCGGGGTCGCGCACGACGACCGGTCGGTCGCCCGTGACGCTGTCTCCGTAGGCGATCTCGTAGTCGAGTTCGCCCGCCGCGTCGGCTGTGAACTCGATGACGTCGCGGCCCGTGGCGGTAACGGCGGCGCCCATCTCCTTGTCGTAGAGGCGGAAGCGCTCCCAGCCCAGCACGCCGTAGAGCGAGTTCATGATGACCTTCACGGCGGCCTGCTGGCGGTCGTAGCGCTCGTACTCGTTCGTCCCGGGCTCGTGCTCGTTGCGGAGTCCCTTCTTCTCCTCGCGCTCTGAGAGCGTCTCGTCGATGATCTCGCGGATGATGCCGTCCGGCTCCTCCCGGAAGTGCGTCCCGTTGGGCGCGCGGAAGGTGTCGCCCGCGTACTCGTCGGGGTCGACCTTCGTCTCCGGGGAGGCGTTGATGGTCATCATCGACATCGGGTAGAGGCTCTTCAGGTCGAGCACCGTCACGTTCTCCTTCACGCCGGTGATCGGGTCGAAGACGGCGCCGCCCTCGTAGTCCTCGGACACCTGGCGGCCCTTCGAGGGGAGCGCGAAGCGCCCGTGGGCCTTGTGGAGGACGTAGACGTCCACCGCGTCCCCCGGCGTCGTCGCGTCTTCGAGCTTGCAGCCGACGAACGTCGAGACCTCCTCCCAGAAGGAGATCACGTCCTGTTTTCTGTCGATCTCGACGCAGAGCTCGACGTCCCGGATGTTGTACTCCAGGAGGCGTTCGGGGTCGTCCTCCCAGAGGTCGCCGATGTCGCCCGCGTAGCGCTCCTTCCCGACGCCGAGTTCGGTCTCGCCGACCGCATCGAGCCGATAGGAGTCGAGCTCGGAGAACTGGGTTCGCTGGTAGGCGTAGAGGAGGTCGAAGACGACGCGGCCCTTGACGTTCGGGCCCTGCCAGTCGGAACGCCACACCTCGTTCACGCGCGAGAGGCGGTGGTACGAGAGATCGTAGTCGGCGCCCGAGTCGAGCACGTCGAGGCGGTCGATGAGGTAGGGGGCGTCGAAGTCGGAAAAGTTCCACCCGGTGAGGACGTCGGGGTCGGTCTCCGACACGTAGTCGAGGAACGCGTCGAGCATCGCCGCCTCTTCCTCGAAGACCCGGACGTCGAGGGACGCGTCGGCCGCGTCGTCGAGCAGGTCGTAGTCGGGGAGGTCGTCCGGGGCGGGCGCGTCGCCGTCGGGGGCGTCGTAGAGCCACGCGATGTACTCGTCGCGGTAGCTGTCGTGGCTGGTGAGACAGACGATGGGCTCCTCGCCGTCCTCCGGGAAGCCGTTGCGGTCCTCGACCTCGATGTCGAAGGTGTTCACGCGGAGTTCGGCGTCGGCCTCGACGGCCTCGACCTCGTCGTGGCGGACGACGAGCGCGCCGTCGCTCTCGGCGCGGCGGGCGGGCACGCGGACCCCGCTGTTGACGTCCTTGTCGATGAGGAAGCGATTCGGGAAGAGGATGTCCGCCTCGTAGTGATCGTACTCGTCGCGGATGTTCCCGACGTCGCGCGGGGTGCGCCCGAAGATCTTCGTGAGGTCGTCCCCGCGGATCGACTCGTAGCCCTCCTCGTGACCGGTGATGACGTCCTTGGCGAGGTCGTCCTCGGTGAGCGAGTCGGTGGGGGCGTAGAAGTACGGGCGGAAGCCGTGGACGCGGACGTGCTCGACCGTGTTCTCGCTCGTCCGGCCGAAGACGTGGATGACCGGGCGCTCGCGCTCGCCGGAGCCCTCGACGGTGTAGTCGACCTGCGTCACCAACAGGTCGATGGTGGCGTCGACGTCCGGAAGGGCCCCGGACTCGGCGTCGAACACCTCGCTGACGAGGGGGTCGTCGTCGCCGGCGACGTACCGCGCTTCCTCGTCGGGCCGCGGGGTCGCCGCCGCGTCGCCGTCGCCGCCCCCGTCGTTCGTCCCCGAGGGGAAGTCGGAGAGACTCGCGTTGCTCATTGCGCGTTGCTTGCGCCCGCGTTCCTAAAAGCCCGCTCCTTCGATCGAGCCGCGACCGACGCGGTGACGTCGATCGACCGCCGGACGGGGGAAAGGTATATACCGTGGTACTCCATACCATAGATCAGAGGTGAACGACGTGTCCGATAACGCCACGCAGGACGATCAGCGCGGGAACAACGTCCCCCAGCTCCCGGAAGGCGACGACCCCCGAGACGGTATCGAGACCTACGACACCACCGACGGGGTCGTGCTCTACGACTCGGAGAACCCGCTCGCGTGGCTGAAGGCGACGCACGCGGTCCCGCTGGGCGACCAGCGATAACTAGCAACGCTCTTTATCCTCGGTGGCGGTCTTCCGTTCGTGTTCGACTCGCTGAAGCCCGAGAGCGCCGACGCGGACGGGAGCGACGACGGGGACGAGGAGTCCCCCGACGTCGACCTCAGCGACCCGCTTCAGCGCCAGTTCGTCTACCTCGTCGTCGTCTTCAATCTCGCCGTCCTCGCGGCGGCGCTCGGCCTGCTCTTCGTTTACTTCCGCGGTCGGCTCCTCCTCGGCGGTGGCCTCGCTGTCGTCGGGTTCGCCGGCCTCGCCTACGGCTTCGTCACCTACCGGCGCGTCCAGCGCGCCATCGACGCCGGCGAACACGACACGCCGGCGGACGGCGCTGACGGAGAGGCCGCGAGCGACGGGGCCGATCCGGCGGACGCGACGGCGGACGACCCGGCGGCGTGAGAGGCGACACGCCTACCACCGCGGAGTCCCACCGATCGGGTATGCGTACCGTCCGCGACGCCGACGGTCACACCTACCTGCTCGTGAAGCGCTCGGCGGAGAGCAGCCGCGTCCGCGATCCGGAGACCGGGACGGAGACCCACCTGCCGAACGACGAGCTGGAGCCGGCGGGTGGAGTCGATCCCCTCGAAGCCGCCGCACGCGCCGTCCCCGATCCCGTCCGACGCGTGCTCACCGTCGCGCGCAGCGAGCGCGCGCTCGGCCTCCTCTGCGAGCTCCACGAGCGCGGCGCCCTCCCCGTCAGGACGGTGCTCGCCGAGTACGACCTCTGCGAGAGCGACGCCCACGGTCTCTTCACCGAGTTCCGCGCCGCTGGCCTCGTCACCGAGGCCGACGTGCACGGCGAACGCGGCTACGAGCTCACCGAGGCGGGCCGAGCGGGCGTCGGCGTGCTCCTCGATCAGGCGCCGGGCTCCGCGTAGGCGGTGCGGGCGCCGACGGCGATACAGCCGAGTCCGAAGAGCGCGAGCGCGGCGGCGACGAACGGCTCGCCCCGCCCATCGAGGAGGTCGGACGCGTACGACCCGAGAAGGCAGAGCGCGGACCCCGCCGCGATGAGCGCGTAGCCGCGATCGGCGGTCGTCCAGTGCCACCACGCGAGAGCGAACGTGCCACCGGGGATCAGGAAGCTGCCGGCGACGCCGAGCGGGAACGCGACGTCGAGGGCGGCGTCCGCGACGATGCAGGCGAGCCCGAGGAGTGAGACGGCGATGGACACGCGGGAGGGCGTATCAGACATACATCCCCGTGGAGAGCGGACGAAAAAAGAGTTCCCGTCAGTCGAGCGTCGCGGCGGCTGCCGCGTCGACGCCGCGGGAGACGTGCGAGCGATTCGAGGTGGCGTCCTTCTCGACGTGGAGGAGGTCGTCCGCGGCGCCGACGAGTTCGTCGTCGTGGCTGACGACGAGGATCTGCTCGACGCCGAGATCGCGCATCGACTCTACGAGGTTGACGAGCCGCGAGACGTGCCCCGAGTCGAGGAAGACGGTGGGTTCGTCGAGGATGAGCGGCGGAAGCGGCGCCGCGCCGTCGATGCCCTCGGCGAGCAGCCGGTAGACCGCACAGCGCAGGGAGAGATTGAACAGCGCGCGCTCGCCCCCGGAGAGCTGATCGGGCCGGAGCGTCTCGCCGTCCTTCTGATAGACGGTGAGCTCGTAGTTCCCGTCGAGTTCGAGACGCGCGTAGGAGTCGTTCCCGTAGACGAGGTCGAAGGTTTCGTTGAGGAGGCGTTCGAGCTTCTCGACGTTCCGCTGGCGTAACTCTCCGCGGAGGTCGCCGTACGTCGCCTCCAACGCCTCCGTCTCCGCGACGAGATCGTCGAGCGCCTCGACGCGTTCCCGCGCGGCGTCGCGTTTCTCGCGGAGGTCCTCGAGGGTCCCGATGTCCTTTTTCAGGGCGGTGATGCGGTCGCGCACGTCGTCGCGGCGCTCGCTCAGCTCGTCGAGTTTCGCCTCGACCTGTTCGAGGTACTCCGCCGCCCGGTCGCGCTCTGTGCGCGCCTCCGCGAGGCGCTCCTCGTCGAACTCGGCTTCGAGGTCGCGCTTTCGCTCCCGGGCGTCCGCGAGGCGCTCGCGGCGCTCGTCGTTCAGTTCTTCGAGGTCCGTCCGCCGGTCGCGCGCGTTCTCTCGGTCGTTCGCGGCGCTCTCGCGGTCGGCGAGCGCGTCGGCGAGGTCGTCGAGCGTTTCGAGGCGGTCTTTCAGGTCGGCGATCCGACCGTTCAGCTCGCCGAGTCGCTCGCGGGCGTCGTCGGCCGCCGCGTCGGCTTCCGCGGCCGCTTCGCGGGCGGCGTCCGCACGCTCTTCGAGGTCCGCGGCCTCGTCGCGCTTCGCTTCGGCCTCGTCGCGCTTCGATTCGACGGCGTCCGCGTGCCCGTCGCGGAGGTCGGTGACGTCCGCGCGGCGCTCGGTGCGCGTTTCGAGCTCGCTCTCGGCGTCCACGAGCTCGTTCGCGCGTTCGAGGTCGGCTTCGAGCGCCGCCTTCTCTTCGCGGACGGCGTCGAGGTCGGCCTCGATGGATTCGACCGCGTCGCGGCGCTCGTCGATCGCGTCGACGTGCGGCGAGCCCTCGACCGACTGACCGCACTCGGGGCACTTCCCGGCGTCGCGGAGTTCCTCGGCCTCCGCGAGGGCGGCGCGCGCGGCCTGCAGGTCCCCCTTCAGGTCCGATTCGCGCTCGCGGACGTCGTCGAGGTCCGCGCGGATCGACTCGCGGTACGACTCGGCCTCGCCGGGGTCGACGGGCGCGTCGACGAACGCGTCGCGCAACTCCTCGCGCTCGGCGTCGATGGCGTCGATCCGCGCGTCGGCCTCGGCGACCCGCTCGGCGGCCTCCCGGGCCTCACCGTCGAGCGCCACGGCGCGCTCGCGGGCTTCCGCGGCGCGCTCGGCGAGTTCCGCGGCGCGCTCGCGCTTCGACTCGGCCTCGCTCGCGCGCGTCTGGATCGTCGTCCGGCAGTCGCCGTGGGCGTCCTGCACGTCGTCGCGTTCGTCGGCGACGACGGCGCGGCGCTCGCGCACCGTCTCGACGGTCACGTCGTCCGGGGACGCCTCGATGTCGGTCTCCGCGAGGAGGCGCTCGATCCGCTCGTCGAGTCCCTCGACGCGCTCGCGGGCCGTCGAGACGGCGTCGGCGAGCTCCTCGCGCTCGCGCTCCGTCTCCGTGATCTGTTCTTTGAGGTCGGCGACGGTCTCCGTCAGTTCGTCGAGTTCGGCGCGTCGGTCGGCGTACTCCTCGATGACGCGCTCGGCGTCGGCCTTCGTCTCCGCCGCCTGCTCCCGGTTCGCCTCGAAGGTCTCGATCTCGTCTTCGACCGCCGCGAGCTCGGTCTCGGCCTCGTTCAGTCCGGCGTGGAGGTCGCGCGCCTCGAGTTCCGCGACTTGCTCGTCGAGGGTGTCGAGACGCTCGGCGCGGCCGTCGCGGACCGCCTGAACCCCGCGACGGGCCTGCTCGGCGCGCTGGCGGTACGCCTCCAGTTTTCCGAGTTGGAGGAGGTCGTCGATCATGTCCTGTCGCTCCCCCGGCGAGGCGTTGATGAGCTTGTTCACCTCGCCCTGCCGGACGTACGCGCAGTTGACGAACGCGTCCGCGTCCATCCGGAGGAGGTCGACGACGTAGTCGCGGACGTCGCGCGCGCCGTCGATCGTGTCGTCGGGCGTCTCCAGCGTGCAGTCGGCCGTGCTCGCCCGCTCGCCCGCGTGGCGGACGCGCCGGTGGAGGTGGAACGATCCGCCCGCGTGGGTGAACCAGAGGTCGACTTCGGCCTCCTCAGCGCCGATGGTGACGATCTCGTCGAGCGTGCGATCGAGCGGCGTCGCGCCGTAGAGCGCGAAGAAACACGCCTCCAAGAGCGAGGACTTCCCGCTCCCGTTGAGGCCGTGGATCACCGTGACGCCCGAGTCGAGCGAGACGTCCGCGTCCTCGTAACACTTGAAGTTGCGGAGTCGGAGGCGATCGACCCTCATAGGTAGTCCTCCACGGTGGTCGTCTCCGTGTCGGTCGGTGCGCGCTCGTCGGAGTCGGCGCGCTCCGTGTCGGTCGGTGCGTCGGGTCGGTCCATCGCCCCGTCTGTCGTCGCGTCCGTCGACTCGTCAGTACGAGCCGCCGCCTCGTCGGTCGCCGCGTCACTCGCGTCCGGGGTCGTCGCGTCGTCCCCCGCGGCGTCCGCCGCGTCGACGTCCGTCGAGGCGGTGTCGTTCACGGCGGTCTCGAACGCCGCGAGGTCGTCCTCCGCGACGATCTCCTCGATCCGGCCCTTCACCTCGTCGCGGACGTTCGAGTCGGCGATCGATCCCTCGCGGACGGTCTCGTCGATCTCGCGCGCGGCCTCGCTCAGTCCGAGGTCGCGGACGCGCTCGCGGACGGCCTCGTCCGGGTCGGCGAACGACACCTCGTAGTCGGCCTCGACGTCGACCTCGCGGCGGTCGTTGACGCGCGTGATCAGCGCGCCGCGCTCGTCGCCGAAGCGCTCGACGTCCGCGGGCGTCACCTCTCCGCCCACGCCCTCGATGGTGACGACGACGACGGCGTCGTCGATGGCTTCCTCGCGGAGGCGTCGACGGACGCGTTCCTCGCCCTCGGACTCCCCGAGTTCGAGGTCGACGAAAACGAAGTCGCGCGTGTCGAGTCCCCGGCGACTGATCGTCACGCCCTCGCCGGTGGCGCGCTCGGCGTCGGTGGGCTCACGGGGCGCTTCGCTCGCGGCTCCGCCGCTCGCCGTTCGCGGCGCTTCGCGCCGCGCTTCGCTTCCCGTTCCCTCGTTCGGCGACGTCTCGCTTCGCTCGGCGTCGCCCGCATCGAACGTGACGAGGTTGTACCCGCGGGGGTCGCGTTCGCTCGCGCTCGCGCGCTCCGTCGACCCGCAGTAGGTCGCCCACGTGCCGTCGATCCGAACGGTGTCGGGCGTGTGGTCGTCACCGAGGAGGACGGCGTCGAAGGCGACGGGTGAGGCCTCAAGTACGCCTTCGAGGTCCCACTCGCCGTGCGGGAACGGCGTGAAGAGGCCGTGCGAGACGAGCGCGGTGTGCGCGGCGTCGTGCTCGGCGAAGTCGTAGTCGAGGGCGTCGCGCTTGGACTCCGGGACGTAGTCGAGACCGTAGAAGACCGTGTCGCCGACGCGGCGACCAGTGAAGTCGAGGCGTTCTGCGAGTCCGAGCGTCTCGAAGAGGTCGAGCCACTGGGCGTGGCGCGTCCCCTCGTGGTTGCCGACGACGGCGAGGAAGGGGATGTCCGCGTCGGCGAGCGGGCGGAGGATCTCGATGGTACCCATGAGGTCCTCGAGGCCGGGCGTGCGGTCGTGGTAGAGGTCGCCGGCGTGGACGACGGCGTCGACGTCGTCGGCGATCGCGTCCTCGACGACCTGGCGGAAGGCCTCGAGGAAGTCCTGTCGGCGCTCGGGGGAGTGGTACTGTCGGTACCCGAGGTGGGTGTCCCCCGTGTGGATCACCTTCGTCATACTCCACAGTTACGCGCTCCGTCGTAAGTATGCAGCGTCGGATTACTCGGCGACGGCGAGCGTGTAGAGGCGTTTGCGCGCGTCGACGAAGGAGAACCGCGAGTCGACGACGCCGGCCTCGTCGAGGCGGGTCAACGCGTAGCGGACGGTGCGGGGCGGCAACAGCGTCTCCTCGGCGAGTTCGCTCTGCGTGAGGGTCTCCTCGTACTCCAGCACCTTCGCGACGAGCTTCGCGCTCGGCGGCAGGTCACGCAACTGCTCGACGGTGGCCTCGTCGGCCGTCCGAATCGCGCTCATACGATCGACCACGGGATACACAGTGATAATACTTTTTCTTCTCTTAGATTACTGTAGGACATTACTCTCGACCCGCGCAGGGGTGTGGGTACGTCACCCGAAGCCTCTTATGAACTAACGCCCTAGCGATGGGCGATGAGTGACACCGTCGACGACGTCGAACTCCCGTACGAGGAGGGGGCGCCTCAGCAGGAGAAGATCGAGGCCCTACGGGAGCGCCTCGACGTCCTCGAGGAGCAAAACGAGGAGATGCGAGACGAGCTCCTCGACGCGAACGCCGAGAACAACAAGTACCAGCAGAAGCTCGAGCGGCTCACCCACGAGAACAAGAAGCTCAAGCAGTCCCCGCTGTTCGTCGCCACGGTCCAAGAGCTGAACGACCGGGGCGCGATCATCAAACAGCACGGGAACAACCAAGAGGCGCTCACCGAGGTGACCGAGGAGCTCCGCGAAGACCTCGAACCGGGCGCGCGCGTCGCCGTCAACAACAGCCTCTCCATCGTCAAGCAGCTGAACGACGAGGCCGACGTCCGCGCTCAAGTCATGCAGGTCGAGGAGTCGCCCGCGGTCGGCTACGAGGACATCGGTGGGCTGGACGATCAGCTCCGCGAGGTCCGCGAGACCGTCGAACTCCCGATGGAGAACCCGGGTCTCTTCGACAACGTCGGCATCCAGCCGCCGAGCGGCGTCCTCCTCTACGGCCCGCCGGGCACGGGGAAGACGATGATGGCGAAGGCCGTCGCCGCCCAGACGGACGCGACGTTCATCAAGATGGCCGGCAGCGAACTCGTCCACAAGTTCATCGGCGAGGGCGCGAAGCTCGTCCGTGACCTCTTCCAAGTCGCCCGGGACCACGAGCCCGCCGTCGTCTTCATCGACGAGATCGACGCCATCGCCTCGAAGCGCACGGACTCGAAGACCTCCGGGGACGCAGAGGTCCAGCGGACGATGATGCAGCTCCTCTCCGAGATGGACGGCTTCGACGAGCGCGGCGACATCCGCATCATCGCCGCCACCAACCGCTTCGACATGCTGGATCGCGCCATCCTCCGTCCAGGCCGCTTCGATCGCCTCATCGAGGTGCCCAAGCCCGACGAGGTGGGTCGCGCGAAGATCTTCCGCATCCACACCCGCGACATGAACGTCGCGGACGACGTCGACTTCGACGCCCTCGCGCGCGAGAGCGAGGAGCTCTCCGGCGCGGACGTGAAGGCCGTCACCACCGAGGCCGGCATGTACGCCATCCGCGACGATCGGACGGAGGTCCGGATGGACGACTTCCGCAACGCCCTCGAAAAGCTCGATCACGACGACGAGCCGGACATCTCGCGGACGTTTGCGTAGCTCGCTCGTCCCCTCCTACTCCCGCGACTCCCCCAGGCGCTCGCGGCGCTCCTCGTACTCTTCGGTCGTGAGATCGCCGCGCGCGTACGCCGCGCGGAGCTCGTCCAGCGCCGCGTCCCCGCGCTCGGCCGTACCGAACGCCCGATAGACGGCGTAGCCGAGGACGGGCAGGATCCCGAACGGGACGAGGAGGCCGATCCAGCCGCCCATTCCGCCACCGTACATTCCACCGCCGCCCATTCCGCCGCCGTACATTCCACTGCCGCCCATCACCGGAACGAAGAGCAGCATCGCGAGGACGGGAGCGGCGACGAACAGGACGCCGAGCGCGAGCACGGCTTTCAGCCAATCGTCCATACCGGCGCCGTCGGGCGCCGGGGAGAAAAAAGGTGGGAGCGGCCGTTACTGCTCGTCGACGATGTCGCCGATCTGCCGGGCCTCGCCGGAGATGTGGGGGTCGGTCTCGACGATCCGCAACACCTCGTGGTCGGTGACGTCGAAGTAGTCCTTCTGCGTCGCGTCCTCGACGAGATCTCGTTCCAGACGGAACTCGGTACCCTCGTAGACGACGTCGACGCCGTCCTCGGTGAAGGAGAGCGTGGTCATATCCGCCCGGAGGCGATCGACGCGTAAAAGCGACGCGTCGGCGGCCCGTCCGACGAGCCCTTTATTGCGGTGGGGTGGCTCCGTACGGCCGTGTTCGGTTCGGACCCACTCGACCGGTTGCGGCTCCCCGACGGGACGACCGTGGAGGAGCACGACCTCGTGAACGAGGGGGACGTCCTCGTCGGCGGGCAGAGCACCGTCGAGTTCGGCGTCCGGGGGCGAAACGTCGTCGCGGGGGAGCGCGCCCGCTTCGGCGGCGACATCGAGGCCGAGGCGGACGTCCGCCTCGACATGTGGAGCGACGTCGAGGGCAACGTCCTCGCGGGCGGCGACGCCTACCTCGGCGAGCGCGCGCACATCTCCGGTCGGCTCGTCGTCGGCGGCGACCTCGACATCGGCGACGACGTCGACATCGAGGAGGGCTTCGAGGCCAACGGCTGGATCGTCATCCGCAACCCGATGCCGACCGTCGTCTTCTTCATGGCGTACCTCGCCCAGCTGTTGCGGCTCGGCGAGGAGGCCGAAGCGCAGGAGCTCATCGACGAGCTCAGTAGCGACGCCGACGCCCCGCCGATCACGATCCCGCGCGGGGCGCACGTCAGCGACGACGCGTGGCGGGCGTCGACGCCCGCGGAGATCGGTGCGGAGTGTCGCCTCCACGGGAACGTCCGCGCGACGGAGATCGAGGTCGGCGCGGACTCGAACCTCTTCGGGAGCCTGCGCGCGCAGGACGACATCGTCGTCGGCGTCGACACGAAGGTCCACGGCGACGTGACGACGCGCGGTGGCGACGTCTACGTCCGCGAGGGCGCGCTGATCCTCGGGGACGTCTCCGGTGAGAACGTGATCGTCCATCCGGACGCGGACATCGACGGCGGCATCCGCGCGCGCGGCGAGATGACGCTGGATCGAGAGCCCCGGCGGGACCCGGAGTAGTCGCCACGTCCGAGGGGGCGCCCGGACGCACGAAGAGTCGCCGCGGGACCCGCTGACTCCCCGCGGCGTCCGCGTCCGTGCGCGGCGTGCGGAGCCGACGACCCCGTGCGCGTCGCGTCCGCAGTCGTTGTCGTTTTGCGCCCGCCGGTCCACGCCACGCGTATGAGCAACGACGTCACGCCGAGCGCGCACCACTACGGCATCACCGTCTCGGACCTTGACGAGTCACTGGCGTTCTACCGCGACATCCTCGACCTCGACGTCCTCGCTGAGTTCGACGTCGGTGGCGAGGCGTTCGCGGAGGGCGTCGGCGTCGCCGGGGCGTCGGCGTCGTTCGCGCACCTCGACGCGGGCGGCGCGCGGATCGAGCTCGTCGAGTACGATCCCGAGGGCGACGACCGTCGGGGCGGGACGGTGAACGACACGGGGGCGACACATCTCGGGCTCTCCGTCCCGGACGTCGAGGCGTTCCACGAGTCGCTCCCCGACGACGTGGAGACGATCGCGGACGGTCCGCGCACGACCGAGAGCGGGACGACGATCCTCTTCGTGCGCGACCCGGACGGGAACCCGGTCGAGATCCTCGACGCCTGAGCGGGCGGAAGCGAAACGGCCTTTCGCGTCGTCGCATAGCCTAGCGTATGCTCTCCCTCGCGCTCGCCGGCAAGCCCAACGCCGGCAAGTCCACCTTCTACACGGCGGCGACGATGGCGGAGGTCCAGATGGCGAACTACCCGTTCACGACGATCGACGCGAACCGCGGCGTCACGCACGTCCGCACGACGTGCCCCTGTGCGGACCGCGAGGAGCGCTGCGACAGCGAGCACTGCCGCGACGGGACGCGCTACGTGCCCGTCGAGTTGCTCGACGTCGCGGGTCTCGTCCCGGGCGCGCACGAGGGGCGCGGGCTCGGCAATCAGTTCCTCGACGAACTGACGAACGCGGACGCGATCCTGAACGTCGTCGACGCCTCCGGGGGGACGAACGCGGAGGGCGAACCCGTCGAGGCGGGGACGCACGACCCCCTCACCGACATCGACTTCGTCGAGGAGGAGATGGACCTCTGGCTGGCGAGCATCGTGGAGCGCAACTGGGAGTCCGTCGAGCGCCAATCGCGGAGTCCGGGCTTCGACATCGAGGAGGCCGTGACGGACCTCCTGACGGGCTTCGGCGCGACGGAGTACGACGTGATGGCGACGCTGCGCGAGATCGAGTACCCCGAGGACCCGATCCAGTGGACGGACGACGACCGCGAAGCGCTCGCGCGCGACATCCGACAGCGGACGAAGCCGATCGTCGTCGTGGCGAACAAGATCGACGTCGCGCCCGACGAGTACGTCGAGCGACTGCTGGCGCTGGATAAGCCCGTGATCCCCGCGACCGCACAGGGGGAGCTCGCGCTCCGCCGCGGCGCGGAGGCGGGCGTCCTCGACTACGATCCCGGCGACGAGACCTTCGCCGTGACGGGCGAGCTCCCGGACGAGCAGGCGGCCCTCCTCTCCGAGTTGCGCGAGACGATGAGCGAGTACGGCGGAACGGGCGTGCAGGCGTCGCTGAACGCCGCCGTGTACGACCTCCTCGATCACCTCACGGTCTACCCGGTGCAGGACGCGTCGAAGTGGACGGACGGGACGGGGAGCGTTCTCCCGGACGCCTTCTTGCTTCCCCGCGGCTCGACGCCGAAGGACCTCGCGTACGCCGTCCACTCGGACATCGGCGACGGCTACCTCCACGCGGTGAACGCCCGCACCGCTCGGGAGGTCGCGGAGGAGTACGAGCTGGAGGAAGGCGACGTCATCAAGATCGTCAGCACCGCGAAGTAGCGATCGACGGCGGGCGAAAAAACGACCCGTCGGTCGACGACGCGCGGACCGTCCCGCTACGGTCCGGCCGTCGGGCGGGGCGTCCGCGCGCCCTCGTCGTTCCCGCGGATGATGCGCCCGACGAGGTCGTCCAGGTCGGGGGCACCACCGCGACGGTCCGGTTCGTCGCTCGGGTACGTCGGAACTGGCATTGTGGGTTCCCCATTGATATACTTTGTGGTGGAGCGTATTGAAGGTTTCCCCGCGTCCGGCGTCCGTCGTGCCCCGCCTCGCGGCCGATCAGTCCGACGGTTGCTCGACGCGTTCCTCCAGCGCGCGGAGCGCGTCGGCGACCTCGTCGGGGTCTTCACCGGTGACCTTCAGGCGGTTCGGGCCCTCGCCGGAGGGATAGCTTCCGACGACGATGTCGTACGCGTCGCGGATCGCCTCGATGTCCGGGCCGATCGCGCCCTCGGGGGCGCTCGTGTACGTGATCTCGGAGACGACGTCGCCGCCGAAGTCCTCGGCCACGAGGTCGAACATCGCGTGGACTTCGTCGGGGACGCCGGGGAAGACGTAGATCGCCCCCTCGTCGACGTCGCCGACCTTCGCGCCGGGGGAGAGCCCGGGTTCGTTCGGGATGACGCGCGCGCCGACCGGGACGGTCGCCCACGCCTCCACGTCGAGGTCGAGTTCGAAGCGCTCGGCCTCCTCGGGGTTCGCGTCGCGGTAGGCGCGCGCGGCGCGCTCGACGGCCTCGCGGGCCTCGTCGGGAACGTGGAGGTCGACGCCGGCGGCGTCCGCGACCGCGTCCATCGTCACGTCGTCGTGCGTCCCGCCCAAGCCGCCGGTGACGATGACGGCGTCGTAGGCGTCGCGCCATTCGCGGACGTACTCGGCGATCGTGTCGCGCTCGTCCGGGACGACGAGGACGCGCTTGACGGACGCGCCGCGAGCGGACAGCTGTCGAGCGAGCCACGTTGCGTTCGTGTTCTCCGTGTCGCCGGCGAGCAGTTCGTCGCCGACGGTGAGGATCGCGACTTCCATGCGAGGACGCAGGACCGCGGGCGGATTAAGCCGTGTGGCACCGGCGGATCACGGCTCCGAGAGACGGCGTCCCGGCGCGCGTCTTCCAGCACGGGCGGCGGTCGGCTACGCGCGGTCGAGCGAGGGGCACGGCGGGAGTGAGCTCGCGTCGCTCGCCGCCGACGTCGGAGAGGACGCGATCGAGACGGTCTACGAGGGGGGCGTCCTGTCGGCGTTCCGAACGCCGGTATCGTCCGCGCCGGTGTCGAGACCGTCGGCGACGATGTCGTCGAGGTGCGCGCCCTGATCGCGAACGAGCCGTGCGGCGGCCGTCCCGACGTCGACCCACCGACACGCGTAGACGAGGCCGTCGTCCTCGCCGCCGCCCGTGACCTCGTGCGTCCACCGATCCGGCGCCGAGTCGGCGCGGACGTGGTAGAAGTGCCGCCGGTACGCCTTCGGTTTCGTGGGGTGTGGCCACTCGTCGGTCGCCACGCGGTCCCGGAGCGTCGCGTCCGCGAGACCCGTCTCCTCGCTGAGTTCACGCAGGACGGCGTCCGCGGGGTCCTCGCCCCGCTCGATTCCCCCCTTCGGGACCTGTGGACCCTCGCCGGTCGGCGGATCGAAGACGAGTAACTCCGTGCCGCCGGCTCGCGTCACGTACGCGTACGCTTTCTCCTCGATGCGTCGCGGTGCGTCGGACATGCCTCGAACTTCGACCGAGCGCGGCTAAAACCCCGGGGATGGCGACCGGCCTACCGGACCGCGGCGGTCGCCTCGCGCATCGCGTCCAGCGCCGCCTCGATGTTCTCCATGCTCGTCGCGTAGGAGATCCGGGCGGACCCCTCGCCGCGCGCGCCGAACGCGCCGCCGGGGACGACGACGACGCCGCGATCGAGCACCGCGTCGACCCAGCCCGCCGGCACCTCGGGCATCGCGTAGAACGCGCCCTTCGGCGTCGGCACGTCGAGGCCCATGTCTTCGAGGCCGTCGAGGAGGACGTTCCGGCGCTCCTCGAACGCCGCGACCATCTCGTCGACGGGGTCCTGCGGGCCGGTGAGCGCGGCCTCGGCGGCGTACTGCGCCGGCGCGGACGCGCAGGCCTGGGCGTACTGGTGGACGCGGAGCATCCGCTCGACGCGCTCCGAGTCGCCCGTCACCCACCCGAGCCGCCATCCGGTCATCGAGTACGTCTTCGAGCAGGCGTTCACGACGACGACGTTCCCCGCGTCGTCGTAGGCCCTCGGCGAGCGGTGTTCGCCCTCGAAGACGATGTGCTCGTAGACCTCGTCGCTGATGCAGAGCACGTCGTGCTCCGCGGCGATACGCGCGAACTCGCGCATGTCCTCGGGGGGCGACACCGCGCCCGTCGGGTTCGCCGGGGAGTTCACGACGAACGCCGCCGTGTCGTCCGTGATGTACTCTTCGACCGTAGCCGGATCGAGCGTCAGGTCGTCGCGCAGCGGCAGGCCGACCGGCGTCCCGCCCGCGAGCTTCGTCAGCGCGTCGTAGGAGACGAAGCCCGGATCGGGGAAGAGCACCTCCTCGCCCTCGTCGACGTGCGCCTCGATGGCGAGGTGGAGCGCCTCGCTCCCGCCCGAAGTGGCGATGACGTCCTCGGGGGACGCCGTGAACGCGTTGTCGCGGCCGTGCTTCTCCGCGATCGCCGCGCGGAGGCTCGCCGTCCCCTTATTCGAGGTGTAACCGTCGGCCTGTCCGGCCTCGATCGCGTCGATGGCCCCCCGCCGGGCGTGCTCGGGCGTCGGGAAGTCCGGCTGGCCGAGTCCGAGGTTGATCGCGTCCTCGCTCGCCGCCTCGAACACCTTCCGGATGCCGCTGATGTCGATCGCCTCCACGCGTCGGGAGAAGTCGCTCATGCGTGAGAGGGCGGTGCGCACCCGATTAAAGGAACCGGAACGGGGTTTCGCCTACAGGCTGCTCTTGATCTTCTCGAAGAAGCCCTGCTCGACGTCGACCTCCTCGCCGCCGGCTTCCGCGAACTGCTCCAGGGCCTCGCGTTGCTCCTCGTTGAGGGAGTCGGGCGTCACCACTTGGACGGTGACGTAGAGGTCGCCCTGCCCGCGGCCGCGGAGGCGGGGCATCCCCTTCCCCCGCAGGCGGAAGCGCTCGCCGCTCTGCGTCCCCTTCGGGACGTCGAGCTCGACCGCACCGTCGAGCGTCGGCACCTGGATCGTCGCACCGAAGACGGCCTGCGGGAACGAGATGGGGTGGCGGTGTTCGAGGTCGTCCCCGTCGCGCTCGAAGTCGGGGTGATCGGCGACCGAGATCTCGATGAGGAGGTCGCCGTTCGGGCCGCCGTTCTCGCCGGGCGCGCCCTCGCGCTCCATGCGGAGGGTCTGCCCGTCGGCGATCCCCGCGGGGACCTCGACGGTGAGCGTCGCCTCGCGCCGGACCGTCCCGTCGCCGTTGCACTCGTCGCAGCGCTCGCTGTAGATCTGCCCCTCGCCGCCGCAGCGCCGACAGGTCTGGCGCTGCTGGACGCGCCCCAAGGGCGTCTGCTGGACGGTCGTCGTCTGGCCCTGCCCGTCGCACTCCGGACAGGTGCGGACGTCGGCGTCGGGCGGGTGGCCGCTCCCGTCACACGCCGGACAGGCCTCCGGGCGGGTGACGGTGAGCTGCTTCGTCGCGCCGTCGTGGGCCTCTTCGAGGTCGATCTCCATGCGGGTCCGGAGGTCCTGACCCTGCTGGGGGCGGTTCGGGTCCTGCGAACGGCCGCCGCCGAAGAACTGCTCGAAGATGTCGTTCATCCCGCCAGCGCCGGCGCCGCCCATGCCG
Organism: Halarchaeum nitratireducens; assembly: GCF_017874695.1. NCBI lineage: Archaea > Methanobacteriati > Methanobacteriota > Halobacteria > Halobacteriales > Halobacteriaceae > Halarchaeum > Halarchaeum nitratireducens. Next base: position 26,229 of record NZ_JAGIKY010000013.1, on the reverse strand, counting down.
CCCATTCCTCCCATGCCGCCGGCACCGCCCATACCGCCGTCACCGCCGGGGTCGGCGCCGTGCTTCTCGGCCTCCTCGTAGCGCTCGTGGCCGAGGCGGTCGTAGGCCTCGCGCTTGTCCTCGTCCGTGAGGACGTCCTTGGCCTTTTGGATGGTCTTGAACTTCTCCTCGGCGTCGGGCTCGTCGCTCACGTCCGGGTGGTACTGCTTGACCTTCTCGCGATACGCCTTCTTGATCTCGCTCTCGTCGGCGTCGCGGCTGACCCCGAGCGCGTCGTAGAAGTCCTGGCTCATCGGGTAGGTGGCGGAGGTAGTGGGTGTGTGCGGTTAGGCGTTGGCTTCAGCTCTCGTCGTCCGACTCGTCGACGTCACCAGAACGCGAAGCGTTCTGGTCGGCAGACGAGTCGCTCCGCGATTCGTCGACGTCCTCGAAGTCGGCGTCGACGAAGTCCTCGGCGTCGACGTCCTCGGGGTCCACATCGCCCATGCCTCCCATTCCCCCCATGCCGCCCATGCCGGCACCGGCACCGCCCGCGCCGGCCTGCTGCTGGTAGGCCTGCTTACCGATCTCCTGGAGGTCCTCGGAGAGCTGCTCTGTGGCGTCCTGGATCGCCTCGGTCTCGGCGTCCTCGTCGTCGAGGAGCGCCTCGATCTCCTCACAGTCGGCCTCGATCGTCTCGCGCGTCTCGTCGTCGACTATCTCCTCGTTCTCGTCGAGGAGGGCCTCGGCGCGCTGGACGGCGGTTTCGGCCTCGTTGCGGGCCTCGATGCGCTCGCGGCGCTCCTCGTCCTCGGCCGCGTGTTCCTCGGCCTCCTCCTGCATCCGCTCGATCTCCTCGTCGCTGAGGCCGGCGCCGCCCTCGATGGTGATGTCCTCGGAGTTGCCCGACCCCTGATCCTCCGCGGAGACGTGGACGATGCCGTCCGCGTCGATCTCGAAGGAGACCTCGATCTGCGGAGTACCGGCGGGGGCCGGCGGGATGCCGGTGAGCTGGAAGGCGCCGAGGAGCTCGTTCTCCTCGGCGATCTCGCGCTCGCCCTGGAAGACCCGGATCTGCACGCTCTGTTGGTTGTCGGCGGCGGTCGTGAACACCTTCGAGGCCTCCGTCGGGATCGTCGTGTTCTTCTCGACGAGGCGCTCGAAGAGCCCGCCCTTCACCTCGATACCCAGGCTCAGGGGCGTGACGTCGAGGAGGACGACGTCGTCGACGTCGCCGCTCAGGACGCCGCCCTGCACGGCCGCACCGAGCGCGACGGCCTCGTCGGGGTTGACGGACTTCCGGGGCTCCTGGCCGACGACTTCCTCGACCTTCTCTTGGACCTGGGGCATCCGCGTGGAGCCGCCGACGAGCACGACGTCGTCGATGTCGCTCGCGTCGAAACCGGCGTCCGAGAGGGCCTGTTGGGTCGGGCCGACCGTCCGCTCGATGAGGTCGCTCGTGATCTTCTCGAACGTCGCGCGCGTCACGTCCTGTTCGAGGTGGACGGGACCGTCGTCCGTCGCCGTGATGAACGGGAGGTTGACCGTCGTCTCCTTTCTGCTGCTCAGCTCGATCTTCGCCTCCTCGGCGGCGTCCTTCAGCCGCTGGAGGGCCTGCCGGTCCTCGCGGAGGTCGATGCCGTGCTCGTCCTCGAACTCGTCGGCGAGGTAGTCGATGAGGGCCTCGTCCCAGTCGTCGCCGCCGAGGTCGTTGTCGCCGTTCGTCGCGATGACGTCGTAGGCGCCCTCGGCGATCTCGAGGACGGAGACGTCGAACGTCCCGCCGCCGAGGTCGTAGACGAGAACGGTGTTCTCGCCCTCCTCGTCGAGGCCGTACGCCATCGAGGCGGCCGTCGGCTCGTTGACGATCCGCTCGACGTCGAAGCCGGCGATCTCGCCGGCGTTCTTGGTCGCTTGGCGCTGCTTGTCGTTGAAGTACGCCGGGACGGTGATGACCGCCTTCTCGACGTCGTCGCCGAGGTAATCCTCGGCGTCGCGCTTGATCTTCTGGAGGATGCGCGCCGAAATCTCCTCGGGCGTGTACTCGTCGTCGCCGAGCGTGACCGTGTAGTCCTCCTCGCCCATGTGGCGCTTGATGGAGGCGACGGTCTGGTCGGGGTTCTGCACCGCCTGGTTCTTCGCGGGCTTCCCGACGAGGAGCTCGCCGTCGTCGTACGCGACGACCGAGGGCGTCGTCCGGTCGCCCTCGCTGTTGGCGATGATCTCGGGCTCGCCGCCCTCCATCACCGCGAACGCGCTGTTCGTGGTACCGAGGTCGATACCGAGAATCTTCTGACTGGCCATCTTGGGAGGTAATGAGTCGCCGTTTCGGTTTAAAGCTTGCTAGTGTGGACGGCTCACACGACCGTCAACGAACGCGAATACGAGCGTTTCGGGGCGTGAGAGCCGCGGGGAACGCTGGATTTATGATGAACCGGTAAGCGATCGACCGCGTCGACGCGCCGCCCCTACGCGTCGTTCGCGTCGCCGGACCCGTCGCTCACCGTCACCTGCGCCGCGCGCAGGACCTTCTCCCCCATCTCGTACCCCGGCCGGTAGACCTCCGCGACGGTCCCCTCGGGTTCGTCGCTCGACACCTCGAGCATCACCTCGTGACGGTGCGGATCCGTCTCGCTCCCGGGCTCGGGCGCGATCTCCGCGACGCCCTCGTCCTCGAAGACCCGATCGAGCTCGCGTTTCGTCATCTCGACCCCCTCGCGCAGCGAGTCGACGTCGCCCGACTCCTCCGCGAGCGCCCGCGTGAGGTTGTCCCGAACGTCGAGCAGGCGCGTCACCAAGTCCTCCGTCGCGCGCTCCTCCGTCTCCGCCTGCTTGCGCTTCGCGCGCTTCTTGTAGTTCTGGAAGTCCGCCTGCACGCGTTGCAGGCGCTCTTCGAGGTCCTCGACCTCGGCCTCGAGGTCCTCGACGTCCTCCGCGAGGCGGTTTCGGTCGCCAACGACGTCCGCGACCTCCTCGGCGAGGTCCTCGTCGTACTCGGCGACGCGGTCGGCGAGCGGGTCCCCGACCGTCTCGGGATCCGCCGCCTCGTCCGCGTCCGCCTCGGCGTCGCTCGCCTCGGGGTCCTCCACGTCGACCTCCACACCGTCGGCGTCGTCTGTCATGGCCGAAGGAAGCGCCCGACGCGGCATAAGGGTTTCAGAAGACCGTTCGAGGGACCTAAACGCGCGTCCGTCCAACGTCCGGGCGATGACGGTCACGCTCGGCTACGCGGACGGCACGGTGCGGGTGGACGGCGACGCCGACGTCTACGGACGCCTCCCCTACGTCGAGCGCGACGATCGCACCGACTCGGGGCGGGTGCCGGGCTACCGGTACGGCCCGCTGCGCGCCCACCTCCGCACGCTTGGCACGACGGTGGAAGACTCGGTCCCCCGGTGGGAGCGCCTCGCCGTCGCCACGACGTACGAGCTCCGGGACTACCAGCGCGCGGCGCTCGACGCCTGGCGCGAGAACGACCGGCGCGGCGTCGTCGAACTCCCGACGGGCGCGGGCAAGACCGTCCTCGCGCTGAAGGCCATCGAGGCCGTCGGGGAGACGACGCTCGTCGTCGTCCCGACCATCGACCTCCTCACGCAGTGGCGCGAGGAGCTGGCGAGCGAGTTCGACTGCGAGATCGGCCAGCTCGGCGGCGGCGAGCAGACCGTCGGAGACGTCACCGTCTCGACCTACGACTCCGCGTATCTGCGCGCCGACGAGCTCGGCGATCGCTTCGGGTTCGTCGTCTTCGACGAGGTCCACCACCTCGGCGGCGAGGGCTACCGCGACGTCGCGCGCCTGCTCGCCGCCCCCGCGCGCCTCGGCCTCACCGCGACGTTCGAACGCCCGGACGGCGCGCACGAGGTCCTCACGGACCTCGTCGGGGACGTGGTGTATCGCCTCGACGTCGACGACCTCGCGGGCGAGCACCTCGCGGCGTACGACGTGCGCCGGCTCGAAGTCCCGCTCACCCCCGAGGAGCGCGAGCGCTACGAGGACGCGCAGGGCACCTTCACGGACTACCTCCAGCAGTCCTCGATCACGTTCACCTCCGGGAGCGACTACCAGGAGCTCGTGAAGCGCTCGGGGAACGACCCGCGGGCGCGCGAGGCCCTGCTGGCGAAACAGCGCGCGCGCACCATCGTGCAGGAGTCCGACGCGAAGGTCGCCGAACTCGCCTCGATCCTCGGCCGCCACCGCGGGGATCGAGTGATCGTCTTCACGGCGTCGACGGACCTCGTCTACCGGCTCTCCGAGCGCTTTTTGATCCCGCCGATCACGCACGAGACGGGGGCGAGCGAGCGCCGCGAAATCCTGAGGAAGTTCCGCGCGGGGACGTACTCGCGGGTCGTGACCGCGAACGTCCTCGACGAGGGCGTCGACGTCCCGGACGCGAACGTCGCGGTCGTCTTCGCGGGCTCGGGGAGCGAGCGCGAGTTCACCCAGCGACTCGGGCGCGTCCTCCGGCCGAAGGACGACGGGTCGCGCGCGACGCTCTACGAGCTCGTGAGCGCCGACACCGCAGAGGAGCGCGTCGCGGACCGGCGGCGGTGACGGGTGACGGTCGGCGGCAGTCGCTCACGAGCTCGTCCGCTACGCCCGCACCCGCCGAACGTCGCGCAGCGAGACGTGGGGCGTCACGCTCGGCGCGTTCGCGCGCTGGACGTCGCCGTAGGTCGCCCGCACGACCCGGGTGCTGTTCGGGTCGAGCGTCACGCCGACGGTCCGCTCGCGCGTCTCCCCGTCGATCTCGGGGCGGAAGACGACGGTCGCGGCGTACGGATCAGCCTCGACGTTCGAGACGATGGCCTCGATGACGAGCGCGCCCGCCTCGTCGAAGGCGACGTCGCTGCTCGCCACGAGCACCGGCGCGGCGTCGGCCGACGCGTCGAGACAGCCGGCGAGCCCGCAGAGACCCGCGAAGCCGGCGCCTCGCGCGAGGAACGTCCGTCGATCCATACCGAGTCGGTCGGTCCCCGGTGTCTTTTATCCGCCGGTCGCCAACGGGCGGTCGTGCTCACGAAGGACCTCCTCCGGGTGTCGCGCGCCGGCGGCGGCTATCGGCCGCGGTTCGCGGGCCCCGACGACGCCGCCGTCGCCGATCGGGTTCTCGACGCCTATCGGGACGCCGTCGGCGCGGAGCGGGCGACGCTGACGGACGCCCTCACCGACGTCGAACGCGACTCGCCCGACTTCAAGCTCGTGCGCGGCTTCGCCAAGCTCGTCGAGCGTGACGCGACCTTCGAGGTGCGCGCGCCCGTCGAACCCCGAACGGCCCGGAACGTCGCGTTCGCCGCCGCGGAGGACGTCGGCGTCGTCACGGAGGCCGAGCGCGACGCCGCCATCGCGGACGCCGCCGACCGCCTCGACGCGACGCCGGACGACGTGCGCTCGAGCCTCCACGCGGACCGGGAGTCGCGCGAGGTGCTCGTCGACGCCGACGCGCGCTGGGACGCCGACGGCCTCGTCGCCCAGTACAACCTCTCGCTCGCCCAGACCGCGCTGTTCGACGCGACCGAGGTCCGCGTCCGCACGGACGACCCCCGCTCGCTCGTCCTCGCGATCAAGCGCCTCGGCCTCCTCTACGAGGTGCGATCGACCGAGGACGGGGTCGGCCGCGAGGTGGTCCTCACCGGCCCGGACGCGCTCTTCCGTCGCACCAGACGGTACGGCACCCGATTCGCGCGCGTCCTCCGCGCCGTCGTCGATCGGGACGACTGGCGCATCGAGGCGACGATCGACGACCGCGGGACCGAGCGGGCGATGACGCTCAGCGACGCCGATCCGCTCCGCGCTCCCGACGCCGACCCCGTCGCCGACGTCTCCTACGACAGCGGCGTCGAGCGCGAGTTCGCGGCGCGCTTCGACGCGCTCGACCTCGACTGGGACCTCGTGCGCGAACCCGACCTCCTCGACGCCGGCGAGCACCTGATGGTCCCCGACTTCGCCTTCGACTACCGTTACGCCGACGTGCGCGTCTACTTCGAGATCATGGGGTTCTGGACGCCCGAGTACGTCGAGAAGAAGCTCGCGCAGTTGGACGCGACGGACGTCGAACTGCTCGTCGCCGTCGACGAGTCGCTCGGCGTGGGCGACGAGATCGAGACGCGGGATCACCGCGCGATCCCCTACACGGGGTCGGTGCGCGTGAAGGACGTCGTGGACGCCCTCCGCGAGTTCGAGGCCGCCCTCGAAGCCGACGCGAGCCGCGACCTCCCCGCGGAACTCACCCCTACCGCGGACGTCGTCGCCTTGGACGACGTCGCTGCGGAGTACGGCGTCCCCGTCGAGGCGGTCGAATCGCGAGCCGTCCCCGAGCACGAGCTGGTCGGGCGGACGCTCGTCCGGCCCGCCGTGCTAGACGCCCTCGGGACGGAGATCGAGGCGGGGATGGCGCTCGACGCCGCCGAAGCGGTGCTGGCGGATCACGGGCTCACCGAGACGAGCGCGGTGCTCGCCGCGCTGGGGTATCGCGTCGAGTGGGAGGGCCTCGGGGGCGGCGTGGTGCGCGAGAAGGGATCCTAGAGCTCCCGACGGCGGCCCTTCGGGATCATCGAGCGGAGCTCGCCGTGGAGGTAGAGGCCGACGCCGAGCGGTTCGCGTCGCGCGCTCGACTCGGCGCCCGCGCAATCCGCATCCTCGCGCGCCTCGTCCGCCGCACCGTCCGCGATCTCGTGGGCGGCGATCAGGTAGCCCCAGTCGCCGTCCCACTCGACCTCCCGGTCCTCGCCCGCGACGAACGCCCGGGCGTCCGCGGGCGAGAGGTCGATCACGTTCCGCGTCGCGTGGCGGCCGAAGCGCTGGGCGGCGTTCGTCGTCGGCTTCCAGTGCTCCTGTCGCGTTCGGAGGAACGTCATGCCGAGCGATTCGACTTCGAGGCCGTCGGGCACGTCGCTCGCCGCGATCCAGATCTTTCCCGCGCCCTTCTCCCAGAAGGTGTAGGGGGCGAGGACGTCACGCGGGACGCCGAAGCGATCCGTCCAGTAGGAGAGGACCGCCTCGCGGGTCGCCCGGCCCTCGACGTCGCGCTCGTCGGCGCTCGCGGGCAGGCGCTCGAAGCGGTGGCTCGTGTTCTCCATCAGGCACCGACCTCCAGCTTCGCGCAGAAGAACCCCCCGGTGTCGTTCTGGTGGGGGTAGAAGCGCTTGGCCCTCGTCAGCGAGCCGTCGTACGTCTCCCCGTTCCACGCGGTGAGACCGGGCGAGTGCGCGAGGTCGACGTCGAAGTCGACGAGCGCGACCGGTTCGTCGTCGAGGACGCGATCGATGACGCCCTCGTTCTCCTCGGGCGCGAACGTGCACGTCGAGTAGACGACCGTGCCGCCCTCGCGGGTGAGGCGGATCGCGCGCCGGAGGATGTCGGTCTGGAGCGCGGCGATGTTCAGGCTCGCCTCGCGGCCGACGGTGTCGAGGGCGTCCGCGTTCTTCCGGATCGTCCCCTCGCAGGTGCAGGGGACGTCGGCGAGCACGGCGTCGAAGGCGTCGATCCCGAAGCCGTCCGCGGTGAAGCGCCGCGCGTCCTCGTTCGTGACGGTGACGCACGTCGCGCCGAGGCGTTCGGCGTTCGAGCGCAGCGCGGAGAGCCGCCCGAGGTTGTCGTCGTTCGCCACGAGCAGTCCCGCGTCGTCGAGCAGGTCGGCGAGCTGCGTCGTCTTCGAGCCCGGGGCGGCGCAGGCGTCCCACACCGCGTCGCCCGGCTCCGGGTCGAGGACGCGCGCGGGGATCGCCGAGACTTCCTCCTGCCCGTGGATCCACCCGTGGAAGTACGGCCACGTGTTCCCGGGTTTGTCCGTATCGACTTCGAGGATCGAGGGGTTCCACGCGCGGCGCGTCACGGTCACGCCCTCGTCCTCAAGGGCCGCGGCCGCCCGGTCGGGGTCGGCCTTGATCCCGTTCGCGCGGACGACCGAGGGGAGCGGACGCTCGCAGGCCTCGCGGAACGCCGCGTAGTCGTCGACGATCGGCTCGTAGCGTTCGAGCGCGTCCATTCGTGTCCGTCCACTCGCGCCCCCGGCGCTTGGGGGTTGCGTTTCTCCCGGTCGCCGGCGGGCCGTCTCGCCCCCGGACTTATCTCCCTCGCGCGAGTCGTCGCTACCATGGCACGCGTCAGAGAACGAGCCGAGTTCGACCTCGACGACCCCGTGCTGGTCGAGGGGTTGCCGGGCGTCGGTCTCGTCGGGAAGATCGCCACCGATCACCTCGTCGATCAGTTCGACATGGCGTACGTCGGCAGCGTCGACTGCGAGGGGCTCCCCGAGGTCGCCGTCTACGGCGCGGACGACTACACCGCGCGCCCGCCGGTCCGCCTCTACGCCGACGAGGAGCACGACCTGCTCGCCCTGCAGGCCGACATCCCCGTCAACCGCGTCGCCGCCGCCGAGTTCGCCAAGTGCGTCACCGACTGGGTGACCGACGTCGGCGCGACGCCGCTCTACCTCAGCGGCTTCCCGAACCAGGAGGACGACCCGGCGCACGTCCCCGACGTGTTCGGCGTCGCTACCGGCGACGGCGCGGGAATCCTCGACGAGCACGGGATCGGCGCGCCTCCCGAGCAGGGCGTCATCGGCGGGCCGACCGGTGCGCTCGTCAATCGGGCGGACGTCAACGACCTCACCGGCGTCGGCATCGTCGTCGAATCGGACCCCCAGTTCCCCGATCCCGCCGCGTCCAAGCAGCTCATCGACAAGGGCATCGAGCCGATCGCCGACGTCGGGATCGAGACCGACACGCTCGTCGAGCAGGCCGAGCAGATCCGCGACCAGAAAGAGCAACTCGCCCAGCGGATGCAACAGGCCAGCGAGGAGGAGTCCACGCAGGCCCAGTCGATGCGGATGTTCGAATAGCGCGGGAGCGGACGGCGACCGTCAGACCCCCGTATCGGGCCGCATCTTTTTGCGACGTGACGCCCTATCGTCACGCATGGGAGACGACCGAGAGAGTGAGGAGCTCAGCAAGAACTCGAAGAGCGGCGGGAACGACTCGAAGGACGCGCCCGCGACGATGGCGAAGGGGTCGAAGCCGACGAGCGACGACGAATAGGTCGTGGCCAGCGTTCTCACCGACGTCCTCACGCATCTCGACGCGGTCGTCGCGTCGCTCACGATCCTCTTCCCCGGGTTCCTCACGTACTTCGTGTACGTCGGCGTTCGCGCAGTCGGATACGACCGACTGAAGCGGGGTCACGTCGTACTCGTCCTCTTCTTCACGCTGTTCTTCCAGATTGCGAGAGGGTTCTCGGGAGGTCTCATGTCGTGGCTCCCGTACCAGTTCCTCTTCTACTTCGTCTTCCCGCTGGTGCTGGGAATCCTCGCGGACATCGGCCATCGTCTCTTCATCAACGTCGGCGTCGACTGGTACCAATCGTACATCGTCGGACGGACCGAACGGCTTGAGGGTCTCGATGTCGGGAACGTCTCTCGGTGGCAAAAGACGGTACAAAGCTACGTCAAAGACGGGTTGAACGATTTCACGAAGGAGTACTACGTCGAAGTGGAGGTCCCGGGCGTAGACGGCGAAGTACGAACCAAGCGCGGGTTTCTAAACGGGTATAGCGACGACGACATCGAGATACTCCGGTACGACGACCTCGCAGAGAAGAGTTTCGCCGGGGTCGGGAGCCCGGACATCGACGAAGAACGACTCACGATGACGGTCGAGCTCGTCCCCCGCGACAGGATCGAGGCGATCCGAATCTATCGCGTGAAGATGGAAGATTTCGAGCTGGAGTAGCCCCTCAGAGGAGCGGGACGGCGTCCTTCAGCCCGAACTTGACGATCTTCGGGTTCTCGCGGGCGAAGTCGCGGAGCATCGGGAGGTCCTCGCGGTGGAGGAGTTCGGCGATGGCGCGAACGCTGCCGCCGTTCGCGGCGGCGAGCGTGTCGAGGTCGACCTCGTTGATGTCGCGCATGAGTCGGTCGTAGCGCTCGTTGGGCGCGTAGTAGAGGAGGTGCGTCATCAGGAGGCGGACGCCGGCGTCGGGCGCGACGTCGCGGTGCCAGAGCTCGTCGTAGATGCCGAGTTCCTCGGCGGAGGTGTCGACCGCGCCCGTGAGACAGTGATCGGCGGCGATCGCGGCGGCGCGCGCGGACTTCATCCCCTTGTGGATCCCCTCACCCCAGAGCGGATCGATTGACGGAACGGTGTCACCGATCGCCATGAAGCCGTCCGTGGAGAGCTGACCCGGCGGCTGGATGTGCGCGGACCCGCGGTGCTGTTTGCCCTCCAGCTTCTCCGCGTCCGCGAAGCGCGGGTCGCTCTCCAGCCAGTGTTCGAGGTAGTCGTCGATGCTCATCCCGTCGGTGTTCGAGTGGTACTTCTCGTTCTGGATGTAGCAGAGGCCGACCTTCGCGGTATCGCCGCCCGTGTGGAAGATCCAAGAGTACCCACCCGGCGCGAGGTCGTGATCGAGGCGGAGCATCATCGCGTCCGTGAGGTCGGCGTAGTCGGGATGATCGATCTCGATGCCCTCCATCTCCCACTCGATGCCGATCGCCTGATTCTCGCGTTCGAGGTCGGAGACGCCGAGTTGCTTGGCGAGCGGCGCCGCGGGCCCGGTAGCGTCGACGACGATGTCGGCGCGGACCTCCTCGTCGCCGTCGTAGCGGACGCCGACGACGGAGCCGTTCTCCGTGAGTGGGGCGGTCGCGCGCGAGTCGAAGCGGTACTCCGCGCCGTTCTCGCGTCCCTCGTGGACGAGGAAGCGCTTGAACTCCGCGAACTCGAGCACCGCCCCCGGCTGGGACTGCGTGAAGTGGTTCGACGGCGATTCGAGGACGACGCCGTCCGTGAACTGCATCACGACGTCGTCGGGAATCCCGAACGCCCCCATCATCCCCGGGAACGTCCCGGCGGTCGATTTGTTGCTCTGTCGCGGGAAGTCGTCCTCGGTCTCCGTCTCGAGGACGAGCACGTCGTAGTCGCGTGCCGCGAGGTCCCTGGCGCACTGCGCGCCCGCGGGCCCGGCGCCGGCGATAACCACGTCGAAGTGGTCAGTCATACAGTACGGAACCGGGGTTTCGCTAATAAGTGTTGCTGAATACGCACGCCTCGGGGTCGTTTTCGACGTTTGAGCGAGAACAGAAGGACGTGGGCGGTCCGCCACGCCCACGAGGAGAGCACGAGCACGACGACGCCGGGAACGAGGGCGGCGAAGAACGCGACGGCCGTGAGGAACGCCCACTGCCGCGCCCACTCGCTCCCCCGCGCCGTCGCGTCCCGATACACCCACCGGGCGATGTCGTGGATGGCGACGGCGACGACGAGGAGGGCGAGATAGCCGTGCAGATTCTACGGGGGGAGAGACTCGGAGAGGAACGAGTCGAGGCATCCGTCAGACTCAGCCAGCGTACTTACCGCGCGCGACCGCAGGGTGCGAGCGGGCCGAGAGCCGACCAACGGGAGGCTCGCAGTGCTTTCGGTCGAGCTTTTGCCAGCGAGCCGTAGGCGAGCGCAGGAAAAGGTCGTTTAGAGACGATAGTCGTGCTCCCCGGTCTCCGTGTCGAGGAACACCGCGAGCAACGCGACCGCCGCGTCCACGTCGTCGAGGTGCGCGGTCTCCGTTACCGTGTGCATGTAGCGCAGCGGAACGCTGATCGCCGCGACCGGCTTCGCGCCGTGCGTGTTCTGGAACCCCGCGGTGTCCGTCCCGCCTGCCGGCAGCACCTCGGGCTGGTGGGCGATACCCTCCGTCTCGGCGACCGACTCCAGGCGTTTTCGCACCTTGGGGTTCGTGATGACGCTCCCGTCCTTCAGTTTGATCGCCGCGCCGGAACCGAGTTCCGTGACGTGTTTCGAGGCGTCCGAGAACTGCGGGACGTCGTTCGCCACCGTCACGTCGAGCGCGACGGCGAGGTCCGGGTCGAGGTCGACGCCGAGCGCCGTCGCTCCCCGCAGTCCCACCTCCTCTTGCACCGTCGCCGCGACGTGCACCGTCACGTCGGGATCGATCCGCTTCGCGGCTTCCAACACCGCGAAGAGACACACGCGGTCGTCGAGCGACTTCCCCGTCACCGTCTCGCCGAGGCGTCGGGTGTCCTGCGCCATTGTCACGACGTCGCCCACGGAGACGCGCTCCGCGACGTCCTCGCCGTCCCGCCCGAGGTCCACGTAGAGGTCCTCGACTTCGTCGCTGGACTCGCGCTCCTCGTCACTTATCGTGTGCGGCGGCGGCGACCCGATGACCCCCTCCAGGTCGCCCTCCGCGGCGTGGACGGTGACGCGCTGGGCGCGCAACACGCGCGGGTCCCACCCGCCGAGCGCGTCGAGTCGGAGGAACCCCTCGTCGGTGACGTGTTTCACCATGAAGCCGATCTCGTCCATGTGCGCCGCCACCGCGACCTCGTAGTCGGGGTTCGTCGAGCCCTCGATCGTCGCCACGACGTTCCCCATCGCGTCCGTCCGGATCGCGTCCGCGACGTCGTCGAGCTCGCGGCGCACGATCGCCCGGATGCGGTCCTCGTGACCCGGCGCGCCGTGGGCCTCCGTCAGCTCCGTCAGCAGGTCGAAGTCGGCGTCCATGCCCGGAGACGACGGCCGCCCGGCTCATAAACGCCCGCGATCAGCGCCGACGCGGGCGGTGCGCGCGGACCGAAACGGCGGGCCGATTCAGGCGTCGCGCTCGACGACGTACTCCGCGAACGCGGCGAGTTCGGCGGCGACGTCGTCGGTGAGCGGGACGCTGTCGAGGTGGTCGCGCGCCTCCTCGACGAGCGCGAGGGCGCGCTCGCGGGCGTACTCGACGCTCCCCGTCTCCTCCATGATCTCGATGGCCGCGAGCGCCTCGGCGTCGGTCGTGTCGTCCGCGGCGAGGATCTCCTGGAGGCGCGCCGCGTCCTCGGGCGCGGCGTTGCGCACGGCGTGGACGGCGATGAGCGTCTTCTTCCCCTCTTTGACGTCGTTCCCGACGGCCTTCCCGAAGTCGCCGGCGCGATCGAGGCTGTGCTCGACGTCGAGGATGTCGTCCGCGATCTGGAAGGCGATGCAGACCGTCTCCATGAACGCCGCGAGTTCGGCCTCGACGTCGTCGTCCTGATCGGTGACGATCGCCGCGAGGCGGCCGACGATCCGCCCGAGACAGCCGGTCTTACACGCGCACATCTCCATGTACTCCGCCTCGGTGATCGCCACCTCGTCGCTGTTGTGCCAGCGGATGTCCATCCCCTGACCGAGGTGCGTCCGGTTCAGCTCGTGCGTGAGCATCTCGTAGACGGCGAGGCGGGTCGCGGGGTCGAGGTCGGCGGGGTTGCGTTCGACGATCTTCAGGGGGATGAAGTAGAGCGCGTTACCGGCGTTCAGCGCGATGTCCTGCCCGTAGCGGTGGTGGACGGCCTCCTCGCCGCGGCGGATCTCCGCGCCGTCCTCCACGTCGTCGACGATGATCGTGCCGTTGTGAAGGATCTCCGGGATGACCGCGTACGGGAGGAGCTCCGTGGGGTCCGCACCGAACCCCTCGGCGAGCATCAGGAAGACGACGGCGCGCCAGCGCTTCCCGCCGCGATCGAGGAGGTCCCAGACGGGCGTCGAGAGGGCGTCCTCGATGGCGTCGGGGTCGTACTCGTAGCGACCCTCCCCGAAGAACGAGCGGAGGTAGTCGGCAGTCAGTTCGCGCGGGAGGACGCGTTCGATCTCGCGATCCACCGCGGGTCGCCATTCCGAGAGCGATTTGGACATGTCGAGCGAGTTCGCGGTCACGGGGCAAAAAGCTGCCACCTTCGCGCCCCCCGCAGACGCAATCCTTTTCCGCTATCTCGGCGACGAACGCCCATGAGCGACGCAGATACGGACGCCGAGGCCGAGCTCCGCGAGGAGCTCACCGCCGCACTCGAAGGCGCCGACTACCCCGTCACGAGCATGACCAGCCTCGTCCCCGAACTCCCGCGCGGCCCGATGACGAAGTTCCACGCCGGCGACCGCACCTTCTCCGCGATGGAACTCGCCAAGCTCCTCTCCGGTCACGAGGAGTTCCCCTACGACGACGTCGAGACCCTCGTCGACGACGTCATCGCGGGCCTGCGAGCCGAGGGGGAACTGTAAGCCCGCTCCGCCCACTCCGCACCGACTTCACCCACGCTTTTGCCGGTCGGCGACGCCACTCACCACATGACCGACTGGATCGGCCGGACCTTCACGAGCGAGACGGGCTGGACGCACCTCGAAACGCTCGTCGACATCGGGAACCGGATGGCGGGAAGCGCGGGCGAACGCGAGGCCGCCGTCGCCACGCGCGATGCTCTCGCCGAGCACGCCCGGAACGCCCACCTCGACGAGTTCGAGATCCAGGGGTGGGACCGGGGGACGTCCGCGATCGTCGCGGGCGGGACCGAGCAGGGCTGTATCGCGCTCCCGCGCAGCCCCTCCGGATCGGCGTCCGGCCCCCTCGTCGACCTCGATCATGGTCTCCCCGACGACTTCGCGGGCCGCGACCTCTCGGGGGCCGTGGTGCTCGTCGACTCCACCGTCCCCGACCACGCCGAGCGCGTCGTCCACCGCCGCGAGAAGTATTACCGCGCGGTCGAGGCGGGCGCGGCCGCGTTCGTCTTCGCAAACCACTACCCCGGAGGGTTGGCGCCGACGGGGAGCGTCGGAACCGCCGACGCGCCGGTCGGCGAGATCCCCGCCGTCGGCGTCTCGAAGGAGGTCGGCGCGCGCCTCGCGCGGCGCTTCGCGGGCGAGACCGTCACCGTCGACGTCGAGGCGTCGCTCGGCGACGCCACCTCGCAGAACGTCCACGCCGAACTCGGACCGCGAACCGACGAGGCGCTCCTCGTCACGGCGCACGTCGACGCCCACGACATCAGCGAGGGCGCGATGGACAACGGGGCCGGCACCGCGATGGTCGTCGAGCTCGCGCGAGCGCTCGCGGCGCGCGAGGACGAACTCGACACGCGGGTGCGCTTCGTCGTCTTCGGCGCCGAGGAGGTCGGGCTCGTCGGCTCCGCGCACGACGCCGCGATCCGCGATCTCGATCGCGTGCGCGCCGTGTTGAACCTCGACGGCGTCGCCGCGGCGCGCACGCTCGAGTGCACGACGCACGGATTCGACGCGCTCGGCCGCGTCGTCCGTGAGGTCGCCGACCGCTTCTCGCACCCGATCACGATCGACCCGGAGCTCGGGCCCCACTCCGATCACTGGAACTACGTCCAGCATGGCGTCCCGGGCTACGTGGTGGCGAGCGACACCGGGGACAGCGGGCGCGGGTGGGGTCACACCGCCGCGGACACACTCGACAAGCTCGAAGCGCGTACCTTCCGGGAGCAGGCGATCCTCCTCACGGCGCTCGCCGTCGCGCTCGCCGACGACGGCTTCACGGTCGCGCACGCCGCACCGGCCGATATCGCGGCCGCTTGCGAGGCCCAGGACCTCGCCGCGGGAATGCGAGTCACCGGCGACTGGCCGTACTGATCCCCGCGCGGATCGACCGCCGACAGCAGCTTTTTGCCCGCGGGGGGCCACCCTCCGACGATGACCGAGGCACACGTCGGGCTCGTCGGCCCGGAGGCCGAGAGCGCCGCCGCCGTCGTCGAGAACGCCGGCGGAACCGCGACCGTCGGGGACGCCCGATCGGTCCTCGACGGCGACGTCGACGCCGTCGCGGCGTTCGCCGAGCGCGCGCTCTACGCCCTCGTCCGCGCCGGTCTCTCCCCCGAAACGCCCGTGCTCCCCCTCAACGCCGACCCGGTGGCCGACGCCGTCACCCCGACGGAGCGCGACCGCGCGCTTCGCCGCCTCGTCCGCGGCGAGTACGACTCGCGCGAGCGACCGACGATCGCCGTCGAGGCGCGTCGCGAGACGTATCGCGCGCTCTCCGACGTCATGCTCGCCACCGCGGAGGCCGCGCGGATCTCCGAGTACGCCATCGAGGCGTGTGGCGAGGCCGGCGTCGCGCCCCTCGACACGGTCCGCGCCGACGGTATCGCCGTCGCCACGCCGCTCGGGAGCCGCGGGTACACGGCCACGGCGGACGGCCCCGCGCTCTCGCCGACCGTCGACGCCGTCGCTGTCGTTCCGATCGCTCCGTTCCGCGTCGAGTGCCCGAACTGGGTCGTCTCGCTCCCCGGCACGCTCACCGTCGAACGCGACGAGACCGACGTCGTCCTCCTGATCGACGACGCCGACGTCGGCCTCGTCCGACCGGGCGCGCCCGTCCGTCTCTCCTACGGCGAGCCCGTGACGCTCGCCGCGACGACCGAGGACTGAGTCCGCCTCACTCCTCGCCGCCGCGCGCTCGCACCGCCTCGGGGTCGAACTCGTTCACCGCTCGGTTCGGGCGGAGCCCCGCCCGCTCGACGACGTCGAGGTCGGCCGCCGCGCTCTGCCCGTCCGTCGTGAGGTAGTCGCCCGTCAAGAGGCCGTCCGCGCCCGCTTCGAAGGGGCGGTGCGCGTCCGCGTCGTCGAACGCGACCTCGCGCCCGCCGGTGAGTCGGACGCGCGCCTCCGGGTGGAGGAACCGGTAGACGGCGACGGTCTTCACCACGGCCGTGGTGTCGATGGCCGGTCCGTCCGGGAAGCGCTCGCCGAGCGGCGTCCCCGGGACGGGGTCGAGGACGTTCACGGGGAGCGAGGAGACGCCGACCTCGCGGAGCGCGAGCGCGGCGTCGATCCGGTCCGTCGGACTCTCCCCCATCCCGAGAATCACGCCCGCGCAGAGGTCGAGCCCCGCGGCCTTCGCGGTCTCCAGCGTCTCGACGCGGTCCGCGAAGTCGTGGCTGCCGACGACTTCGGGGAAGTAGTCCGGCGAGGTCTCGATGTTGTGGTTGTAGTGGTTCAGCCCGACGTCCGAGAGGGTCTCGGCTTCCGCCTCGGTGAGAACGCCGAGACTGGCGTCCACCGCGACCGCGGTCTCGTCGCGGACGAGCCGGATCGCCTCCAGCACTCGCTCCCACTCGTCAGGGCGGCGCTCCTTCGAGACGCCGCGCTCCGCGACGACGATCCCGAATCGTTGCGCGCCGTCCCGTTCGGCGCGCTTCGCCGCCTCGAGGATCGCGTCGGGGTCGAGCAGGTCGTGGGTATCGATGCCGGTGTCGAAGCGACCCGACTGCGCGCAGAACCCGCAATCCTCCGCGCAGCCGCCCGCCTTCGCGTTCACGATGCTGCACGCGTCGACCGTCCCGTCTCCGTAGCGCGCGCGGATGGCGTCCGCCGCGGGCGCGAGCGCTTCGATCGGCTGCGCGACGAGGGCGAGCGCGTCACGGCGCGTCAGCGTCTCGCCGGCCGACACGCGTTCGAGCGCGTCGTCGACCGTTCGATTGCCGGTCTCGTAAACCATGATCCAGTCCCTAGTTTACGGGACCGTAAGGATTGGGTCCACACCTCGCTGACGGGCGGCGCTAACCGACCGCGACAGCCGACACGACCGGCGCTATCGGCCGTGAACCGGCCGAATCGCCCCATCCAGTCATCCATCGAGCGGCCGACCAGCCGACGCCGGCGAGTCGGACGACGACCCTCGATAGAACTCTCCGCGTGGTGCTCCGCGTCGCGCTCCCCGTACTCGCCGCCGGCTAAGCGAGCGGACGCGAACGGCGGTCCCGCCGCGACCGCCACGATGACAGATACGACCAGTCCCTCGACGCGGGCACGCACGAGAGCGTGCGGATGATGCTCGACGGGCCGCCGAAGGAGGGCGTGGCGCTCGCCGTCGTAGCGCATCGGGTCACCGGCGGTGACGAAACGGACGGCTCCCCCGACGTAGACGGTTCGCCCCGCGCCGACGGTGATCGGGTCGTGGCGACGGCCGACGTCGACGTCAGCCGAGACCGGCGTCGTGAGGGTCGTCCCCCGTCCCCCGTCCCGCGGCGCGCGCGATGTGCGCCCCCGCGCTACCACTCGCTTCCGTCCGCGAGATCGACGGCGTGATCGAGCTTGGAGGACGGACAGACGTCTTCGAGCACGCACTCCTCGCAGTCGGGGTTGCGCGCCGTGCAGGTGTCCCGGCCGTGCGCGATCAGCCAGTGCGTGTAGTTCTTCCAGTGCTCCTCGGGGACGACACCGTCCATGAGGTCCGCCTCGATCTTCTCGGGGCGTTCCTCCTCGGTGATGCCGAGTCGCCGCGAGAGGCGCTGGACGTGCGTGTCGACGACGATCCCCTCCGTCAGGTCGTGTCCGTGCTGGAGGACGACGTTCGCCGTCTTACGCCCGACGCCCGGGAGGTCGGTGAGCGCGCTCATCGTGTCGGGCACCGCCCCGTCGTGCGCCGCGATGATCTGCTCGGCGGCGTCGTGGATGTAGCCCGCCTTGCTGTTGTAGTACGTGATCGAGTCGATGTGCGACGCGATCTCGTCGACGTCCGCGGCCGCGAACGCCGCGGGGCCGTCGTACGTCTCGAAGAGGTCGGCAGTCACGCCGTTCACGCGCTCGTCCGTGCACTGCGCGGAGAGGATCACGGCGACGAGGAGCTCGAAGCGGTTCGAGAAATCGAGCGAGATCTCCGGATCCGGGTATTCGCGCTGGAGGCGCTCGATGACCTCCGACGCCTGCGCCGCGCGCGTGTCGAGTGGGTCGCCCATGCCGGCGCAACTCGGACGGCGGCCTTCAGGGTTGCGGACCCCCGCGGGGGGACGAGAGCGTTCGAGTCTCCGCAGGACGGAAACGCCGTCGCGCCGTCGCGCGTGGGCGGGGCGAGCCGAAGTAATGGATGGAAACGCGAACGCGGGCTTTCGGGACGTTTATGCGCGCGAGCGTCCCGCGTGCAGGCATGAAAGCCACCGCGAGAGCCCATCCGATTCAGGGGCTCGTGAAGTACCACGGGATGCGGGATCACGACGCGCGCTACCCGTACCACGACAGCATCAGCGTCTGCACCGCGCCCGCGAGCACCACGACGACGGTCGCGTTCGACGACCGGCTGGACGCCGACGAGTACGTCATCGGCGGCGAGGACGTGACGGGACGGGGCGCCGAGCGCGTCGAGAGCGTCCTCGACGAGGTGCGCGAGCGCGCCGGCATCGACACCCGCGCGAGGCTCGTCAGCGAAAACGACTTCCCGACGAACATCGGCCTCGGCTCCTCGGCGTCGGGGTTCGCCGCCGCCGCCGTCGCCGCCTGCGAGGCCGCGGGGCTCGACCTCTCGCATCCCGAGATGTCGACCATCGCCCGACGCGGGTCGGCGTCCGCCGCGCGCGCCGTCACCGGCGGATACTCCGACCTCGGGGGCGGGCTGAGCGACGCGGAGTGTCGGAGCCACCGACTCGACGCCGCCGAGCGCCTCGAGGAGGACGTCCGCATCGTCATCGCCGAAGTCCCCGCGTACAAGGAGACGCAGGCCGCCCACGACGAGGCCGAGGAGAGTCACATGTTCGACGCGCGGCGCGTCCACGTCGAGGACCAACTCGCGGAGATGCGCGACGCGGTGCGAAACGGCGACACGGAGCGCGTCTTCGAGACCGCCGAACACGACTCCCTCTCGCTCGCCGCGACGACGATGACCGGCCCCGAGGGGTGGGTCTACTGGCAGCCGGAGACCCTCGAAGTCTTCGAGACGGTGCGCGACCTCCGCGCCGACGGCGTGCCCGCGTGGTTCTCGACCGACACGGGCGCGACGGTGTACGTGAACACGGACGCCGAGCACGCCGCGGCGGTCGAGGACGCGATCGCCGCGACCGGCGTCGACACGCGCGTCTGGGAGGTCGGCGGGCCCGCGCGGATCCTCGACGACGGCGCGGCGCTGTTCTGAGACGGCCCGAACTTCAAAGGGGGCGCTCCACGACGGTTCGAGTATGCGCGTCGCTGTGCTCGGCGGTGGCTACGCCGGCCTGATGGTCACACGCAAACTCGAAGAGCGACTCCCCCCCGACGACGAGCTCGTCCTCGTCGACGAGACGGGCGACCACCTCGTCCAACACGAGCTCCACCGAACGATACGCTACCCCGGTTTCGCCGACGACATCACCGTTCCCCTCGACGCACTGGTCACACGCGCGACGGTCCGCGAGGCGACCGTGGCGGACCTCGACCCGGACGCGGGGACGGTCGCGCTCGCCGACGGCGGCTCGATCGAGTACGACGCCGGCGTCGTCGCGCTCGGCTCCCAGACCGCGGACTACGACATCCCCGGCGTCGCCGCGCACGCGACGCCGCTCAAGCGCCTCGAACACGCCGCGACGCTCCGACGCGACTTCTTCGACGCGGTCGACCCGAACGCCGGCACGGTCGCCGTCGTCGGCGCGGGCCTCTCGGGCATCCAGACCGCGGGGGAGTTCGCCGAACTCGCCGACCGCGAGGGGGTCGCCGCCGATGTCGACGTCGTGCTCCTCGAGCGCGCCGAGACGGTCGCGCCCTCGTTCCCCGAGCACTTCCGGACGGCGGCGCGCGACGCCCTCCGCGACCTCGGCGTCCGCCTCGAAACCGGGACCGAAGTGACGGAAGTCACGGCGTCGACCGTCGTCGCCGACGACCGGGACGTCCCGTACGACGTGCTCGCGTGGACCGGCGGCGTCCGCGGCCCGGACGCGCTCGGCGGTGAGCGGCGGGCCGTTCGGGCGGACCTCCGCCTCTCCGAGCGGACGTTCATCGCCGGCGACGCCGCGGACGTCGTGGACGCCGACGGGGAGCGCGTCCCCGCGAGCGCGCAGGCCGCCGTCCGCTCCGCACCGGTGGTCGCGCGGAACGTCGAACGCGTCCTCGACGCCGCGCGCACCGGCGACTCCGTTCGACACCTCGAGAAGTGGGCCTTCGAGACGCCGGGCTGGCTCATCAGCGTCGGCGACGACGCTGTCGCCCAGCTCGGCCCCGAGGTGTTCCGCGGGACGGCCGCGAACGTCATCAAGACGAGCGTCGGCCTCACCTACCTCGCCGAACACGGCTCACTCCGCGACGCGGTCGCGGTCGTCCGCGACGAACTCGGCGACGATCGAGTCCTCCCGGACCGCGAGGACCGCGGTTTCTGACTACTCGCGCGTCCGGCGGGGCGCGTCGCCCGCATCGTCGTCTGTGTCGGTTGCGTCACCGCCGCCTCCGTCGGCGTCGCTGGCGGTGGCCTCGTCCGCCCCGCTCACGCCGTCGATCTCGAAGCGCGCCCCGCCGCGCTCTCCCTCCGAGACCGCGACGTCCCAGCCGTGGGCATCGGCGATCTGCTCGACGATCGAGAGACCGAGTCCCGTGCCGTCCTGACGTGTCGTGAACCCGTCCTCGAAGATCTCCTCTCGTCGGTCGGCGGGGATGCCGGGGCCGTCGTCCGCGACGTAGAACCCATCGTCGGTCGTCCCGACCGTGACGGTGAGCGCCCCGTCGGCCGCGTGTTCGAGCGCGTTCCGAAAGAGGTTCTCCAAGAGGTGGCGGAGGCGCTCGTCGTCCGCCGCCACCGTGCCCAGCGGACCCGCGACGTCGAGCGTCGCGTCGGCTTCCTCGCCGACCGCGAGGTCCCACGACGACGCCACGAGGGCGTCGAGGTCGACGGACTTCACCGACCCGAGCTCCTCGCCCTCCCGGGTGAGCGTGAGGAGGTCCGCGATGATTGTCTCCATCCGCTCGTGGGCGGCCTCGACCCGGTCGAACGCCTCCGGGTCGTCGCCCTCGCGCGCGAGGGCGAGGTAGCCGCGCGCGACCGACAGCGGCGATCGGAGGTCATGGCTGACGACGGACGCGAAGCGTTCGAGGCGTTCGTTCTGTTCCGCCAAGCGATCGGTCGTCCGACGGCGCTCGAGCTCGTAGCTCACCCAGCGCGCCATCAACTCGACGAACGTTCGCTCGGCGTCGCCGAACGGCTCCGTCCGGGGGTCGCTGCCGGCGAAACAGAACGTCCCGTAGAGGTCGCCGCCGACGGTCACCTTCGCGCCGATGTAACAGCCGAACCCGAACCGCTCGTACGCCGGATCGTCCGCCCACCCCTCTCTCGTGGCGTTCTGGACGGTGACGAGCTCGCCGTGCGTCATCGTCCGCTTGCAGTACGCCTCTTCGAGTGGACACGTCTCTCCGGGCGAGATATCGTCGTCTCCGACCGCGGTGACGACGCGCTGGTGGCCCTCGTCGATCTGCATGAAGTAGCCGCCGGGGACGTCGAGATAGTCGCGGCCGAGATCGAGCAGACGCTCGACCTTCTCGTCGAAGGACGCCTCGCCGTCGGCCGTGATCCGGTACATCTCCTCCAGGGCGGCCTGCTCACGTTCGAGGCGCTCACCGAGGTCAACGCGCTCGGTGACGTCGTGGAGGACGGAGAGGTGCTCGCCGGGGGCGACGTTCGCCGTCGCCCCGTACTCGACGATGCGCTCCTCCCCGTCCGAGCGGACTAGCGGGAACGTCCCGTGGACGATCTCGCTCTCCCGGAACGACATCCACTCGCCCTCGACGTCGTAGCCCGGGGCGGCGAAGTCGTTCACCCGGCTCCCGACGAGCTCCGCGCGCGGCACGTCGAACAGCTCGCAGGCCGCCGCGTTCACCTCGACGTATCGGCCGTCGTCGTCGGCGATCACCATGGCCGTCGCGGCCTCCTCGAACGCCGCGCGGTAGCGAGCACGCCCCTCGTCGCGCGCCTCGCGGTCCGTGACGTCGCGGAGGACCGCGACGACCCCGTCCGCGCCGTCCCACGTCAGCCGTCGGCCGGTCGCCTCCATCGTCAACTGTCGGCCGTCCGGTGTCTCGAACGGCCGCGTGACCCGGGCGCGTCGCTCGTCGCCGGACGCCGCGTGCTCGATGGCGCGGAGCACCGACTCGCGCGTTCCACCCGAGGCGAACGCGTCGACGGATCGGCCGACGAGGCCGGACTCGTCCTCGACGCCGGCAGTCGCCACCGCGGGTGGGTTCGCGTACGCGATCGCGCCGTCGACGATCACGACGATCGAGTCCGGTGATCCCTCCAAGATCAGCCGTCGTCGCTCCTCCGCGGCGTCCGCGGCCCGGCGGGCACGGACGCGTTCGACGGCGTGCACCACCCGTCGCGCGAGCAGAGCGTACTGCTCGGCCCCGCGCGCCTTTCGGAGGTAGTCAGTGACGCCCGCCGAGATCGCGCGGCTCGCCAACTCCTCCGAGCCGCGCCCGGTGAACAGGACGAAGGGCAACCCCGGATCGTCCGCCCGGATCGCTTCGAGGAGCTCGATCCCGTCCGTGCCCGGCATCTCGTAGTCGCTGACGACGCAGTCGATCCCCATCGTGTCGAGCGCGTCGAACGCCGCCGCGGCGCTCGTCACCGCGACGCTCGTCAGCCGCTCGTCGGCGCGTTCGAGGTGCGTCCCAACGAGTTCGGCGAGCCCCGGCTCGTCGTCCACGCAGAGAACCGAGATCGTGTCCCCTCCCGTCATACCTCCCCTTGGCCGCTAACGCGTATAAGTGTCCTCGCCGCACCGGCGCGCCGACGCTCTCGCGTCGCACCCGCCGCGATCAGTACTCGTGACGTAGGACGACGGTACCGTCGGCGTCCGTGACGCGGACCGTATCGCCGTCGTTGTCCCACACCGGCTGATCCAACCCCCAGTAGAGGTCGGTCTCGCTCCACTGGCCGTCGCCGGTGTGGAGTCGGACGGACGCGCCGGCGTCGAGGGCGAACGTCTCGGGGAAGTGGAACTCCCAGCCCTCGGCGTCGGCGACGGTGTAGCCGCCCACGTCGAGCGTCTCGCTTCCCTCGTTCGTGAGCTCGACGTACTCCCGCGCGAGGCTCTCGGCGTCGTCGCCGTCCGGATCCACGTGCGTCTCCGTGACGGCGAGCGACGGCCCGGACGTCGCGTTCTCGAAGTCCCCCGGACGCACCGTATCGCGCCCGCGGAACCACGTGTACGACCCCGTCTTGCCGACGAGGAAGCCGTACGCCGAGTCGAGAGCGAAGTTCGCGGACGTGCGGTTGTACTTCAGGTAGAGGTCGCCGTCCCGCCGGATGTGCTTCTGGGGCGACGCGCCGTTCTGCCCGGCGAGGTAGTCCCGCGACCCGAAGTAGACGGAGTAGTTCCCCGGGTCGACGTCGCTCGGATCGACCCACTCGCTCGCGTTCGCGCCCTCCGGCGGCGAGCGGATGACGACGGTGACGTCGCCCTCCTCGTAGGGGTCGAAGGTGTTCGGATCGTCCGACGGCATGATCTCGACGTTCGCGCGCCTCACGCTGCGCTTCCCCGCCGGCCTGATCTTCACCGGCTTCTCCGTCGAGAGGTCGAACGACGACGTCGCGTCGCCATCGTCGCTCAGGACGCGCCACGCCGGGACGTTCGAGAACGTCTTCGGCGTGACCTCGATCGTCGAGCTCCCGTCGCCGATACCCCAGTACGCGCCGCCGTCCGTCTCGCCGGCCTCCCACTCCCACCTCACCTTCGCGTTACCACCCTCCCACTTCTCGAAGTCGTCGTCGCCCCCCAGCGGGTCGTCCCGGACCGCCCACTCGCCCTTCGAGCGCGAGAGCCCCGAGAACGTCAGGAACGCCGTCCCGCCGTGCTCGGCGCGCGCGCTCCCGTGGAGGAAGACGAGCGACGACCCCACGGGACCGTCGTAGACGAACAGCCGCGACGCGTCCGGTTCCGCGGTCAGGTCGGCGGGCGGGTTCGCCGACGACCCCCGGTAGTTGTAGAACTCCTCGACCGTCTCCCCGTCGTGTGAGAGCGGCGCGACCTCCCAGCGGAGGTAGCCCTGCTGGACGACGTACGAGTCCGGGCGCGACCCGCTCGGCGCGTCCCGGTTCGTCGCCCCGAAGAGACCGCCGCCGCCGAGCGCCAGCGCGCCGAGGCCGCCGGCCCCCAGCACGTACTCGCGCCGCGACAGCGACGCGCCCTCGGCCGACGTCCCGTCCGGCGACGCCGGATCGTAGTCCTCGCTCATGCCGCCGGCTTGTCGACGCGTCGATAAAAGGGGCGTGGCCGTTCCGGTGCGTCCCGTCCCGTGGCGTCCGGACCGCGAACCGATTCGCCCCTCACGTTATGTATGTACGGACCATGCACCCGGCACGCACGATGGATCGCGGTGAGCGAGACCGGGACGGGGTCAGCGACGCGGCGCGACTAGTCCCACACGGCCTCGTCGCCCTCGGCGCGCTCGCGCTCGTCGCGCTCGTCGCCGAGTGGCTCGCTTTCGGGATGCTCGACGGCACCACGGCCCCGCGCCAGCTCGTCGGCGAGTTCCTCATCTCGCTGGCCCTCGCGGCCGCCCTCGCGTACGGCGGCTACTGGATCACGACCCGTGACTACTCCGTCGATCTCTATCCGCGGATCGCACGCTGGTGTCTCTGTGGCCTCCTCGGCTTCCTTCTCTTCAACCTCCTCATCATGATGATTTCCCCCGCACCGACGCCCCGCGCGAACGTCGCGTGGGCGCGCGGTACCGCGGTGCTCGGCGCCTTCGGCGGGCTCCTCCTCGGTATCGTCGAGGCCCGCTCCATCCAGCGTGCTCGCCGCGCCGAACGCGCCGTCGCGCGCGCCGAGTACGCCGAGCGCCAACAGCAGTGGTTCGACTACCTCAACGGCCTCCTCCGCCACGAAGTGCTCAACAAGGCCAACGTCATCGAGGGGTACGCCGCGCTCGTCGCCGAGGACGTGGACGATCCGGTCCTCCGCGAGCGTCTCGACGTCATCCGGCGCAACAGCGACGAGATGGCCGAGGTCATCGAGGACGTCCGCGTCCTCATCCACGCCACCGAGGAACCCGACGAACTCTCCGCCGTCGATCTCGTCCCGATCGTTCGGAACGCCATCGCGGACGTCCGCGATCGCACCGAGCGCGTGCACGTCGAGGCCGACCTCCCCAGCGACGCCCCGGTCTCCGCCGACGCCCTCCTCCCGCGGGTCTTCTCCAATCTCCTCGACAACGCCGTCGAACACAGCGACACCGGCGACGTCGCGATCGACGTGACCATCGACGAACACCCCGATGAAGTCCTCGTCACCGTCTCCGACGACGGCCCGGGGATCCCCGACGACGAGCGCTCCTCCCTCTTCGAGCGGAGCGACAACACGGGCAGCACGCACGGCCTCGGTCTCTACCTCGTCCGCCACCTCGTCGATCGCTACGACGGCGACGTCGCGCTCACCGAGACCGGCCCCGGCGGGACGACTTTCACCGTCGCTCTCCCGCGCGCCGACACAGCGAACGACGGCGACGCGCCGGACGAGTCGCCGCTCCGATAGCGGAGGCTGTCTTTGCCGACAGATCGACCGAGGCGCGGGGCCACAGGGGGAGGCCTCGTCGTGATAGATGTGCGCCGCTGATTCGAGAACTCGGAAGCGGCGGCGATACGGTGTAGCAGCGATGAACGGAACGGTACGTGTTTAGCCCCAGATCGGTTTCGGTAGTCTCTCGTAGGGGCCGTGAAACAAATAACGTAGATCGATGCAACAGGCGAGTGAGTGCACCC
>NZ_JAGIKY010000012.1:0-131924 GCF_017874695.1 Halarchaeum nitratireducens | reverse complement strand
GCAGACCCACCGTCCGACGTTCCAGAGTTTCGAGGCTGAGAACCCGAGCGAATCAAGGTCGTCAGACACCTGTGGCTGATTCCTGATGGAAGCAGCGTAGGTGCGGGTGACAACCGTTTTCGCCATACATAACCTATGTAGTCAAACCTACTTGAACATATAGTTTAAATGTGGAATATCCTGCCCTGCTCTCGGCGGTGGATTGTGGGGGCGCTGTCGGATTCATCCCCGCCCTGAAGGGCGGAGCTTTCTCCTTGAGTCTCCGTAAACTACCCCGCCCTACTCGCTCCCTCCCGCCTTGCGGCGGTCGGTCACTCCTTGAGGACGGGGCTTTGCCGAAACGACATTGTGCCCCGCGACCCCATGCATGGACGCGGCCCGGCTTCCTCTTACCATCCTTGCCCCGGCGTGGGTGCATTGTTGATGCCTCCCACTCCGACCGAGGCCGGGATTGTCCTGCCGATTTAATTCCCGGTGTTCTCACGCTCTATCCCCACACGGGGAACGGGAGTTCAACCCGTTCGCGGTCGTCGTTCCCGAGTACAGGGTACGGTACTCCCGCACCACAGGAGCCAGTTTACTGGTGGCTCCTATCGTCCCCGACGTGTGCGAGGTCGACAGTGGAACAGGATACGTCTCGGACAGTCTTAAAGAATGTGCGAACGCGCTTCCTCTCCGCCCTACCTGCGTCTTCGACGCTCGTTGAGGACGGAGGCTCCGCGCTACCACGTGCTGAGCATACACCACTACCCTTTTCGCGCCCGATTGCGCACGCCCGTGTATGAGTGAGGACGCGGACACCGAGAGCGAGGAGGGCATGACGTACGCCGACGCGGGAGTCGACATCGACGCGAGCGAGGCCGCGACCGCCGCACTGGTCGACGCCGTCGCGGACGTCGGTAACACGACGGACTACGCGGGGCTCGTCCCCGTCGGCGATCAGTACCTCGCGCTTGCCACCGACGGCGTCGGCACGAAACTGCTCGTCGCGGAGGCGATGGCGGACTACTCGACGGTCGGTATCGACTGCATCGCCATGAACGTCAACGATCTCGTCGCGGCCGGCGTCGCGCCGGACGCGTTCGTCGACTACCTCGCCGTCGACGAACCGAGCGAGACGCTCACCGCACAGCTCGGCGAGGGCCTCGCCGCGGGGGCAGAAGAGGCCGAGGTGGCGCTCGTCGGCGGCGAGACGGCGGTGATGCCGGAAGTCGTGAACGGGTTCGATCTCGCGGGGACCGTCGCCGGCCTCGCCGACGAGGATGACCTCTTCCCCGGGGACGCGCGGGTCGGGGACGCCCTCGTCGGCTTCGCCTCCACGGGCATCCACTCGAACGGCCTCACGCTCGCCCGGCGGGCCGCGACGAGAGGAGAGGGAAGCTACCACGACGACTACCCCTACGAGGGGTACGAGACGGTGGGCGAGGCCCTCCTCGAACCGACGCGGCTCTACACCTACCTCCTCTCGCATCTCCGCGAGCGCGACGTCCACGCGGCCGCCCACGTCACCGGCGGCGGCTGGACGAACCTCTCGCGGATGGGCGAGCACGAGTACGACGTCACCGACCCGCTCCCCGCACAGGACGTCTTCACCTTCGTGCGAGAGCGGGGGGACGTCTCCGACGAGGAGATGCATCGCACGTTCAACATGGGCACTGGGTTCGTCGTCGCGCTCCCCGAGGCCGAGGCGGAGACGCTGATCGCCGAGACCGACGGCGAGCGCGTCGGGACGGTACGGGACGGCGACTCCGTCGAGATCCGCGGCCTCTCGCTGTAGTCGCCGAGCGGCGGCGGGCCGTCGGAAGTGAAGCGCCCGCGGACCGCGGTTCTCAGAGATCGAGCCGACCGTTCGCCGCGCCGTCGTCCACTTTCACCACGGTGTACCCACGGGGTTTTATAGCCGTGTGACCAAGGTCGCCGATACGGAAATGACGTCCTTCCAGTCGACACTCGCCGATGGAGACGACGACGGCATCGCGGAAGAGCTCGCCGCGAGCCAGCGCGAGATCTCCATCGCCGAGTTCTTCGAGAAGAACAAGCACATGCTGGGCTTCGACTCCGGGGCCCGTGGGCTCGTCACGGCCGTCAAGGAGGCCGTCGACAACGCCCTCGACGCCACGGAGGAGGCCGGCATCCTCCCCGACATCTACGTCGAGATCCAGGAATCGGGTGATTACTACACGCTCGTCGTGGAGGACAACGGCCCCGGCATCACGAAAGAGCAGATCCCGAAGATCTTCGGGAAACTACTGTACGGATCGCGTTTTCACAGTCGTGAGCAGTCGCTGACGCCCGATCAAGAGCTCCTCGTACGCCGTGACGGGGTCGTCGATACCGTCCCGATCGGCGTGCTCTGCGACGCGTACCTCCCCATCGACGGCGCCGCGACCGCGCCGCTCTCGGCGGACATCGAGGTCCCCTCGTTCGATCGTGAATCTCACGAGATGTCGTGGCAGCCCGTCACACATGCGATCCGCCACGAGACGGACGAGCAGACATACGAGATCACGACCGAGAAGGGGCGTACGGTGGAGGTGACGGGCAACCACAGCCTGTTCTCGGTGACGGCGAACGGGGAGACGAAACAAGTGAAAGCCGGCGATCTCGAGCCCGGAGACGCCGTGCTCACGCCACGCTCGCTCCCGACGAACGACGATCCGGTCGAGTCGGTCAATCTCCTCGAACACATCACACCCGATCAGTTAGAGGACCGCCGGCTGTACGTCTACGGGTTCGACCGGGAGACGCTCGAGGAGATCCGGAGCGGCGAAACGATCCGGAAGAAACCGAACGCGGACAGTACCCGGAAACGGTATTACTATCGGTACGAGGGTGTCGACGTCCTCAAAGACAGTCTGGAATCGAACTATCTTGAGGGGGGATACCTCCCGGCGTCGACTGTGCTCGAACTCGGGTGGGAGGAGCGGGCGGCCGACTGCGAGCTGAAGACGTACCAAGTCGGTGGCGACGAGACGACGATCCCGGTGACGATGCCGCTCACGGCGGAGTTCGCTCGCCTCCTCGGCTACTACGTCGCGGAGGGGCACGTCGGTCCGCGACAGGTCGGGTTCACCTTCGGGTCCCACGAGGGCGAACTGATCGAGGCGACCGAGACGGCCGTCGCCGGCGTCGGCGGTGGCACGACGACCGTCGAACGAGAACGCAACTCGACGCGCGTGAAGGCGTTCGGATCGCCGCTCGCGATGTTCCTCGGGAACGTCTGCGGAAAGGGTGCGGAGAACAAACGCGTGCCGTCGTTCCTCTTCGACGCCTCTGAGGACATCCAGCAAGAGTTCCTCACCGCGGTCTATCAGGGCGACGGCTCCGACTCGCATCCCGGGAACGAGCTCTCCCACACGACCGTCAGTAAAACGCTCGCCCGCGGCGTCTCCGTCCTGTGGAACATGCAGGGAGTCCTCGCGAGCACCGAAACGGCCGAGAACACGAGCGGGTACGCCGAGGACGATTCGACGACGTATCGGACGAAGGTGTACGGTGCGGATTTGAACGTGCTCGATGCGTTCGGCGAGCGCAAGCCGACGGGCGAACAAGGGTATAAGCGCGTTCCGACATCGCTTCTCGACGACGTCCGCGTCGACGACGTGGACGCCCACACCGTCCCGGACACGGTTCCCGGCCTCCTCCGCGGTGCGGGTGTTGGCTCGAATCTCGAACACGCCGAAGCGTACCAGTCCCTGATCGAGGCGGCGCTCGACGGCGGCATCGTCGAGAAGCCACGATACACGCATAACCTCGTCGAGATGGGGCTCCTCGACGAATCCCACGAACCGACGGCGGCCCTCGAAGAACTCCACGCGACCATCCGGAACCTCCACGGAATCACGGACACGGACATGTGTCTCCTTCCCGTGAAATCGGTCGAGGAGACGGACGCACCGGAGTACGTCTACGACATCTCCGTCCCCGGTGCGTCGGGTGAGGACGAGAACTTCGTCGTCGCAAACGATGGTGCGCTCTCCGTGAAGAACAGCCGCGGCCAACAGGGGATCGGGATCTCCGCGGCCGTCCTCTACAGCCAGCTGACCTCCGGGACGCCCGCGAAGATCACCTCGCGCACGCAGGGCGCCGCGGAGGCGAACTACTACGAGCTCGTCATCGACACCGACACGAACGAACCGGTCATCAGCGAAGAAGAGACCGTCTCGTGGGACCGCCCGCACGGCACGCGCATCGAGCTGGAGATGGAGGCGAACATGCGCGCACGCGGCCAGCTCCACGACTACGCCGAACACACGGCGGTCGTGAACCCCCACGCGCGCCTCGAACTCCGCGAGCCCGAGGGGCGCTTCAAGTTCGAGCGGGCCGAGGACGCGGGTCTCCCCGCCGAGACGGAGGAGATCCGCCCGCACCCCCACGGCGTCGAACTCGGCGCGCTGATCAAGATGCTCGGGGAGACGGATTCGCGCACGGTCCGTGGCTTCCTCCGCGAGGAGTTCACGCGCGTCGGCGCGAAGACCGCGGACTCGATCTGCGATGCGTTCCGCGACAGGCGATACGGGCGCGAGCTCGCGTGGACGATCGACGTCGATGAGGGCAACGTAGACGCGCGGATCGTCGACGCCGTCTCGAACAAGCCCGCGGCGGACACCGAGGCGTTCGCGGCCGCGGTCGCCGACGCGCTCGCGGAGCGCGGCGCGCTCTCCCACACCGACCTCGAAACGCTCGTGGCCGACGTGGCCGCCGACGTCGAGGCCGATTCCTCGTTCGGCGCGACGGTACGGGGCCACGTCGTCGACGCGCTCTGGGACGCCCTGACGGCCCATCGACGGGGGGACCTCTACCGACACGTCGACGCGGCCACGACGGTACAGAAGGACGGCGCGACGGTCGAGGCGCTCGCCGAGCGCCTCGCCGCGAAGTTCGGCGACGAGACGCCGTACGATCGAGTGACGCGGGACGAACTCCGCGACTTCGTCGAGCGCGCCGCCGACCAGACGGAGACCGGCACCGGCGCCACGGTCGGCGAGACGGCCCGCGAGAACGTCACCGACGAGCTCTGGACGGCGGCCCACACCGTCACCGACGACCTCCCCGCGGCCGCCGAGATCGCGTCCGACCGGAACCTCGCGCGCGACCTGCTCGACGCGATGCGCACCGTCGACGTGATGGCGCCCCCGACGTCCTGTCTCGCGCCGATCCAGGCGGAGTCGGTCGAGGCGGGTCTCCGCAAGGAGTTCGACGCGGACTTCTACGCCGCGGCGACGCGCGACGCTGAGGTCCACGGCGGCGACCCGTTCGTCGTCGAGGCCGGAATCGCCTACGGGGGCGACCTCGCCGCAGAGGGGACCGTCGACGTGATGCGCTTCGCCAACCGCGTCCCGCTCGTCTACCAGCGGGGGGCGTGCGCGACGACGAAGGTCCTCAAGGACATCGGCTGGCGGAACTACGGCCTCGATCAGCCGGGCGGGAGCGGCCTCCCGAGCGGCCCCTGCGTCATCATGGTGCACGTCGCCTCGACCAACGTGCCCTTCACTAGCGAGTCGAAGGACGCCGTCGCCTCCGTCCCCGAGATCGAGGACGAGGTCGAACTCGCGGTCCGCGAGGCCGCCCGCGACCTCAAGGGCTTCCTCAACGAGCGTCGCTCGCGTCAGAAGCGCCAGGAGAAGCAGAGCGTCATCATGGACGTCCTCCCGACGATGGCGGAGAAGGTCTCCGAGATGACGGGGCGCGAGCCGGTCGGCGTCGAGGACTCGCTCGCGCGCATCATGAACAACGTCCTCGTCGAGCGCGAGCGCGCGGACGACACCGTCCGCCTCACGGTCGAGAACAACACCGACGCGAACGCCGACATCGACCTCACGGACATCGTCTCCGCCGAGCCGAGCGATGTCTCCGACGGCACCGTCGTCGAGATGGACGGCGAGTGGTTCGTGAAGTGGTCGCCCACGGTCCCGAGCGGCGAGGACGCGACCCTCGAATACGCCGTCGCCGCGGACGCCGACTGCGACCTCTCCGTGAACGGCGTCGGCGACGAGAAGCTCACGATCTCCCAATGAGTTCCGACACAACCGACGACGCGGCGCGCGAGCGCCTCATCGACATGGCCGCAGAGTTCTACGACCAGTTCGCGGACGGCGAGATCCCGAACATGCAGCTGCCGACGCGTTCGAAGTCGAACAT
The DNA here is from genome assembly GCF_017874695.1 of Halarchaeum nitratireducens. Lineage (NCBI taxonomy): Archaea > Methanobacteriati > Methanobacteriota > Halobacteria > Halobacteriales > Halobacteriaceae > Halarchaeum > Halarchaeum nitratireducens. The sequence continues at coordinate 125,783 of NZ_JAGIKY010000012.1, read as the reverse complement.
CGTCTTCGACGAGGACGCGGACGTCTGGGTGTACGGCGATCGGACGTCGACGCGCTCCGCCAACTCCGCGTCGGGCGCGCGCAAGCTCCTGAAGGCGATCTACACGATCGACTTCCTCGCCCAACAGTTAGAAGAGGACCGCTCCTCGACGCTGCGTGAGCTCTACTACCTCTCCGAGTCGTGGGACGAGGAGGCCGCGCAGTTCAACGGCCAGTCGGAGTCCGACAAGCTCGTCGAGGACCTGGAGATCGTCTCCGGGGTGAAGCGCGAGGACTTCCACATGCGTCCCGAGGAGTCGGGCGCGAAGGTGATGGGTCCCCTCCGCCTCCGCGAGCAGACGAACCGCGGGGACCGCGAGATCCACTGTCAGGACGACGTCGGGCAGGGCGGTTACCAGATCCCGAACAACCCCGACACGATCGAGTTCCTGGATCACGACGTCGACTTCGTCCTCTGCGTCGAGACCGGCGGGATGCGCGATCGCCTCGTCGAGAACGGCTTCGACGACGACTACAACGCGCTCGTCGTCCACCTCGGCGGCCAGCCGGCGCGCGCGACGCGGCGGCTGACCAAGCGCCTGCACGACGAACTCGATCTCCCCGTCACGGTCTTCACCGACGGCGACCCGTGGTCGTATCGCATCTTCGGCTCCGTCTCGTACGGATCGATCAAGTCCGCACACCTCTCTGAATACCTCGCCACGCCCGAGGCGCAGTTCATCGGCATCCGGCCCGCGGACATCGTCGAGTACGACCTGCCGACCGACCCGCTCAGCGACTCCGACGTCAACGCCTTGGAGAGTGAACTGGAGGACCCGCGCTTCCAATCGGAGTTCTGGACGGAGCAGATCGAGCTCCAACTCGACATCGGGAAGAAGGCCGAACAGCAGGCCCTCGCTTCGAGAGGGTTGGACTTCGTGACGGACACCTACCTCCCGGAACGCCTCACCGAGATGGGCGTCCTCGACTAGTCGAACAGCGCGACGGCCGCCCCGATGTCGGCGACGACGTGGTCGGCGCGCGTCGCGTCGTCCGCGCTCGCGGCGAGTCCCGTCTCGACGAGCACGGTCGTCATGCCGGCGCGCTCGCCGAGCGCGACGTCCGTCGCGGGGTTGTCGCCGACGACGGCGCACGCCGACGCGGGCACGCCGAGTCGCTCGCGCAGGAGAGCCGCGGTTTCTTTCGATGGTTTCCCGAGGACCGCGTCGGGATCGCGCTCGACGACGCCCGAGACGGCGTGGACGAGCGCGCCCGACCCCGGAATCGGGCCGTCGGTAGTCGGGATCGTCCGGTCCGGGTCGGTGCCGACGAAGCCGACGGCCGCGGGATCGTCACCGAACGCTCGGAGCGCGTCGTGCAGGTCGTCGTAGTCGAAGTCGGGATCGTAGCCGACGACGACGCACTCCGCGTCCGCGGGGTCGGCGACGAGGTCGCACTCCGCGTCGCGGAGTTGGGAGACGATGGCGTCGCCCGCGATGGGGTAGAGCGCGTCCGCGGCGTGGTGCTCCCGGAGGTAGCCGATCGTGGCCGTGCACGCGGTGAGCACCTCCTCGGGCGACGCCGCGATCCCGCGCTCGCGGAGGCGCGCGGCGTACGCTTCCGGGCGGATCGTCGGGTTGTTCGTGAGGAAACACACCGCATCGACGCGCTCGCGGATCGCGGCCATCGCCTCTCGTGCACCGGGGAGGAGCTCGTCGCCGTGGAGGAGCGTGCCGTCGAGGTCGATGGCGGCCGCACGGAGAGCCATATGCCGCGTTCGTGACGCGGGCGTTTAGCCTTGCTTCTCGGCGAGGCGCTCGACGCGCGCCAGCGAGTCCGCGTCCGCGGGGTCCTTGTCGTCGCGGACGGCGAGGAAGCGCGGGAAGCGCAACGCGTACCCCGAGGAGTACGTCGGGGAGCGCTGGATCTCCTCGTAGCCGACTTCGAGGACGACGGCGGGGTCGATGTCGACCGTCTGGCCGTCCTCGTCGCGGACGTGTGGCGCGAGTCGGCGATCGAGGTCCGCGAGCTCCTCCTCGTCGAGGCCGGTGGCGACCTTGCCGATCGTCTCGTAGCCGTCCTCGGTCCGCGCCGAGAGGAGGAAGGTCCCGAGCGTCTCCGCGCGCCTCCCCTCGCCCCACTCCGCGCCCGTCACGACGAGGTCGAGCGTCTCGACGTCGGGCTTGCGCTTCAGCCACTGCTTGCCGCGCTTGCCGGGCGTGTACGCCGACTCGGGGTCCTTGAGCATCACGCCCTCGTGACCGGCCGCGAGGGCGCGCTCCTCGAACGCTTCGATCTCCTCGGGATCGTCGGAGACGAGGAGTTCGGAGACGGCGTCCGTGCCGCCGAGTCGATCGGCGAGCGCCTCGTGGCGGGCGAGCAGGGGGTCGTCCAGGAGGTCCGCGCCCGCGGCGTGGAGGCAGTCGAACGCCCGGAGCTCGACGCGGACCTCCTCTCGCATCCGCTCGACGTCGTGCTTCCGGCGGAAGCGCCGCAACACCTCCTGGAAGGGGCGAGGCGACCCGTCGTCGTCCACCGCCACGACTTCGCCGTCGACGATCGTCGGGACGTCGAGGTGCGCGTCGGCGAACTCGACGACCTCCGGGAGCGCGTCGGTGACGTCCGCCATGTTTCGGCTGAAGACCCGCGTCTCGTCCGCGGGGTCGTGGTGCAACTGGACGCGCGCACCGTCGAATTTGACTTCGACGGCGGCCTCGGACCACGAGTCGAGGGCGTCGGCGACACTCCCGGCCTGGGCGAGCATCGCCTTCACCGGACGGCCGATTTCGAGGTGGATGTCGTCGAGGCCGTCGGCGCCGCGATCGCGCGCCGTCTCGGCGACGAGTCCGTAGTCGTTCGACACCTGGAGGGCGCGCGCGACCGCCTCGACGGGGACGTCGAAGGCCGCCGCCACGGCGTCGCGGACCGTCCCCTCGCCGACGCCGATCCGCATCTCGCCGAGGACGAGGCGGGCGAGATAGCGCGCCTCGGCGTCCGTGTCACAGCGCGTGAGGAGGCCGAACAGCGTCGCTATCTTCTCGTCCTCGCTCCCCGCCCCCTCCGCGGCCGCGAGGCCGGCGAGGTCGTCGTACACCTCGCGGACGGAGAGGCCGTCGCCGTCCGCGTCGGTGAACGCGCCGAGGCCGCGTTGGCCACCGACGTCGTAGCTCGCCGCGACGCCGCCGATGTCGCCGGTCTCGGCGAGCCGGTCCTCGACGTCGTCGGCGTCGACGTTCGGCCCCGCGGCGCGCGCGACCGCCTCGTGACAGAGCCGCGGGCCCACGTCGAGTTTGCGCTCGCTGTACGCGGGGAACACCCGACCCTGCGCGAAGCGCGCGAGGATCGGCAGGGCGTCGCCCGCATCGGCGAACAGGTCGGCGACGAGCGCGACCGTTTCGAGATCGGCGGGCTCGGCCTCGATCTCCGTCGCGCGCGCGGCGAACTCGTCGAACTGCATTCGCCCGTGCTAGCCGGAGTGGGCACTTAACGGGCGCGGACCGCCGAGTCGGAGGGGGTGGACGGCGCGGAACCGCGGCGCTTTCGGGCCCGCGGGGCGAACGCCGGGTCATGAGCGACGACGAGTCCGACGATCTCGAAACGGCGGTTTCGAACTTCCTCGACGGTGCCGACTCCGTCTACGAGGACTACGAGCGCGGGTACACGGACGCGGACGCCGCGCTTCACGTGTTGGAGAGTCACCTCGACGACCTCCGCGCGGCCCACGAAGACGGCGACACGTAGCGGACGGGGAGCGGACGGCGCGGCGTGCGGTGCCACGTCATTCAAGTCCCGACCGCACGAAGGCATGGCCATGGCCGAATCGGAGCTCGCGCGCGACGTGCAATCGGTGCTTGCGGTGGACCCGGACGCGTTCGACGAGCGGGTTCGCGAGGACGCGGCGGTGATCAAAGCGGAGATCGAGGCGGGGACGTTCGACAATCCGCAGGCGATCGTCGGCCTCGAATACGAGTTCTACGGCGTCGCCGACGACGGGTCGCTCGCGCGCATCCCGCGTCGCGTGCTGGAGTTCGTCGGCTTCGAGAAGGAACTCGGGCTCCACAACGCCGAGATGACGGCGAGCCCCCAGCCCCTGAACGAGTACGGACTGGCCGCGCAGGAGTCGGAGGTGCGCGCGCGATTGGAGGCCGCGGCGGAGCCGATGGACGCCGAGGGGCTCCGCCTCGTGAGCGACGCGATGTGGACGATCCCCCCCGAGGGCGAGACCGCACGGGAGTACCTCACGGACAGCATCGACGACGACGGCGTCGAGATCGCCACGAACATGAGCGCCTCGACGCGCTATCACGCGATGGCGAACACGGATCACCCGGCGTCGATGGGCCTCGACGCCCCGCACGTCACCCTCGACGCGGACACGGTGATGCCCGAGGCGCTCATCACCTCGATCCAACCCCACTACCAAGTGCCACAGGCCGTCGATCTCCCGACGTACTTCCAGTACGCGGTCCGTCTCGCCGGGCCGCTCGTCGCGCTCGGCGTGAACTCGCCGTTCTACCCGCCCGATCTCTACGACGACGACGCGACACCTGAGGCGATCCTCGAAGACGGCCACGACGAGGGGCGCATCGACGTCTTCGAGGACGTCCTGAACGTCCCCGGGAAGAGCGAGAAGGTGCGTTTCCCCCGGGACTTAGAGAGCGTGCAGGACGCCGTCGACGCCGTCGTCGAGGACGCGTCCATCGTCCCGATGCCCGTCGAGACGGGCGGGCGCTTCGACGACGAGTTCGCGCACTTCCGGATGAAACACGGCACCTACTGGCGCTGGGTGCGCCCGGTCTTCGGCGGGGCCTCGCGGGAGTCCGCGAACGCCCGCATCGAGTTCCGCCCGCTGCCCGGCCAGCCGACCGTCCGGGACACGATGGCGTTCCAAGCGCTCCTCGCGGGTGCCCTGGAGGCGATGGTCGCGCGCGATCATCCCCTCTACGACCTCCCGTGGGAGACCGCGCGCGAGAACTTCTACGCCGCCGTCCGAAACGGGAGCGACGCCGAGATCACGTATCTCGGTCCGGACGGCGAGACGACGGACGCGACGGAGATGTACGCGGACCTCTTCGAGCAGGCCGAAGCCGGCCTCCGCGCCCGCGGGCTCGACGAGGAGGCGGCCGCGAAATACCTCTGGCCGCTGCGCCAGCGCGCCCGCCACGGCGTCACGCCCGCGGACTGGAAGCGAGAGCGCGTGCGCGAGAACTTAGCGGACGGCGCGTCCTTCGAGAACGCCGTCTACGACATGCAGTACGACTACCTCTCGTATCAGCGCGACACGCTCATCACCGGGAGCTTCGCGGACTGGACCGGCCGCGGCGACGAGGTCGAGGACGCGACCCACCGGAACAACCGACGCGGCTAGTCAGAGCGTCCCCCGGACGCGTTCGACGAGCGCGTCGGCGTCCGCCTCGTCGAGCGTCCCGCGATCCAGCGCGAGGTGGACGCCGTCGCCGCGGTCGCGCGGCAGGAGGTGGACGTGGGGGTGCGTGACGTCGCCGACGAGCTCCGGCGTCGTGTAGAAGACGCTGATCCCGTCGGCGTCGAGCGCGTCGCGGAGCGCGCTCCCGACCCGCTGGACGGCCGCGAAGACCGCCGTCGCCTCCCCCCGGTCGTCGAGCACGTCGCGCTCGTGGAGCGTCGGGACGACGAGCGCGTGCCCGCGGACCGCGGGGTTCGCGTCGAGGAATGCGACGACGTCGTCCGTCTCGTAGAGTCGCGGGACCTCGGCGTCGCCCGCGGCGATGTCGCAAAAGCGGCAGGCCATACAGGTGCGCACGCACGCGCCCGATAGAAAGCTTGCCGCCGCGACGGCAGGTTCGGGTTCGACGGCCGATTCGGGTGTGACGAATCGCGTCGCCGTCGGGCCGATCGCGGCGCTGGGCGAGGTAGTGCTGAGTGACGCCGTGCCACGCGGTGCTGGGCGGAATCGACGTCCCGACCGCGCGCCGGCGGCGCGGGGGAATTTTTAGTGGGGGTTTTGTGGTGACGGGTCGCCGGAGGCGACCCGAACCGTAGAAAAGTCCTAGAGCAGATCGTCGACGTCCTGGTGACCGACGATCTCGACTTCGTCCGCGGTGATCTTGGTCAGGTGGATGCCGTTACCGGACGCGGTGTCGCGCTCGCTCGCGGCCTGAATTGCCTTCGCGCCGATCTGCTCGGCCTCGTCCATCGTGAGGTCGTCCGTGTAGTTGTTTTCGAGGGTCCCGAGCGCGTAGGGCATCCCGGAGCCCTGCGCGGTGTACTTATCGGCGAGCGAGGAACCGCTCGGGTCGAGGCTGTACACGTGCGCGCCGTCCTCGTCGACGCCGCCGAGGATGGGGACGACCATGAAGAACGGGCCGCCGCGGAGGAGGTTGGACGCCATCGTGGCGAGGGCGTTGATGGACATCCGCTCGCCGCGGCGCGCCTCGTAGAGGTTCGACTCGGCCTTCAGGGTGCGGATGAAGGACTGCGCGCCCCCGACGCTCCCGGAGATGGAGAGCGCGGCGTTCTCCTGGATCTGCTCGACCTTCTGGACGTTCTTGTTAGAGACGACGCGGCCGCCGAGGCTCGCGCGCATGTCGGAGGCCATCAGCACGCCCTCGGTGGTCGTGATCCCGACGATGGTCGTGCCGGTCTTGTTGATGTTGTCCATGTCCTGCTGGCTCGCGTTGCTCTGGGGCATCTGCCCGACTTCCGGCTCGTAGGGGTTGCCGGGACCGTCGGGGAGTCGCTCTGCGTTACGCGAGAACTCGGAGGACTGACTCGGGTTATACATTGACGGTGAGTAGTCGCGGGCGACGTATAAAAGCCACCCTTCCGGCCGTTACGGACGCCTACCGCGCGCTCTCGTACGCGGCCTCGGAGCGTTCGATGAGTCGGTAGAGGGGGAGAGTGAGGCCGAGGCGACTGGCGAGCGTTGCGATCGGCAGGAGGACGAGCGCGAACGCGAGCGTGATCTGGTACTGAACCGCGGTGACGAGGCGGGCGAACGGTGAAGCCATCTGCGTAGCCGTCTCTCACTCGATGGTGGTATAAGTACTTTGTCGCTGCGGCGACGGCCGTACCCCGCTCCCCTCGTGCGATTCGCCGCACGTTCGCGTCCTGCCGTCACTCGGCGCCGCGTCGCCGCGCGCGCCGTCAGGCAGGCCGCGCCTACGCCGTCGATTCGCGTACGTTATGCGAATTATTCGGGTCACGTCCGCACGACGGTGACGGCGGCTGCCAACCACAAGACACGACTACCCGGGGAGTCTCCCGTCCGTATGAGCAACTACGTCGTGGCGATGGAAGCCGCGTGGCTGGTTCGTGACGTTGCAGAGTCGGACGACGCGATCGGCGTCGCGGTAAGCGAAGCGGGACGGCGACTGAACGATCAGGACCTCGACTACGTCGAGGTGGAGGCGGGCGTGACGGCCTGTCCGGCCTGCGGCGAACCGCTCGACGCCGCGTTCCTCGCGGCCGAGACGGCGCTCGTCGGTCTCGTACTCGAACTCACCGTGTTCAACGCCGACTCCGACGAGCACGCCTCGCGCATCGCGAAGAGCGAGGTCGGTGGGGCGCTCCGCGACGTTCCCCTCGAAGTCATCGAGGTCGTCGAGGAGCCCGAGGGCGAGGACTAACACTTATCCATAACCGCCGGTAATTACGGCTATGTACCTCCCGACGCCCCAGGACCTCCGGGAACGCCGGAACGCCCTCGGGCTGACGCAGAGCGAGCTCGCGGAGCGCGCCGGCGTGTCCCAACCGCTCATCGCGCGCATCGAGGGGGGCGACGTCGACCCGCGCCTCTCCACCCTGCGCCACATCGTCGAGGCGCTCGACGAGGCGGCGGGTGACGTCGTCCGCGGGCGCGATCTGATGCACGAGGCCGTCGTCAGCGTCGCGCCGAGCGACCGCGTCCACGACGCCGTCGAGCGGATGCAAGAGGCCGGTTACTCCCAGCTCCCGGTGATCGCTGACGGCGTCCCCGTCGGATCGATCAGCGAGGGCGACGTCGTCCACGCCGGCGGGGACATCGGCGACGATCCCGTGCGCGCCGTGATGAGCGAGTCGTTTCCGACCGTCTCCCCCGACGCGACCTTAGAGGAGATATCGAGCCTCCTCGATCACTACACGGCCGTCATCGTCACCGAGGACGGCGACACCGTCGGGATCATCACGCAGGCCGACGTCGCCGCACAGATCAGCTGAGCGGATGCGGGCGGCGCCGCGCGCCTACACGCGCGCGTGTACGAGGCTTTTATACGACCCCGGAGTCTAGGTCTACCAACGACCATGTCTGATTCAGGCGAGTACGGCGCGGGGCAGATACAGGTGCTCGAAGGCTTGGAGGCCGTTCAGAAGCGCCCGGCGATGTACATTGGCTCGACCGACGCGCGGGGGCTTCACCACCTCGTCTACGAGGTCGTCGACAACTCCATCGACGAGGCGCTGGCCGGCTACTGCGACGAGATCACCGTTACGCTCCACGACGACGGTTCGGTGAGCGTCGAGGACGACGGGCGCGGCATCCCCGTCGACACGCACGCGGAGTACGACCGGCCGGCCGTCGAGGTCATCCTCACCGTCCTCCACGCCGGCGGGAAGTTCGACAACAAGTCCTACCAGGTCTCCGGTGGACTCCACGGCGTCGGCGTCTCCGTCGTCAACGCCCTCTCGGAGCGACTGGCGGTCGTCGTCGACCGCGAGGGCGGGCGCTACCGCGAACGCTTCGAGCACGGCGAGCCCGCGAGCGACCTCGAACGGATCGGGGACGCGGACGGGACGGGCACGCTCATCCGCTTCACGCCCGACTCGGAGATCTTCGAGACGACCGAGTTCGCCTACGAGACCCTGGAGAGTCGCCTGCGCGAGCTCGCGTTCCTCAACAGCGGCGTCACGATCACGTTGCGCGACGAGCGCGAGGCGGCGGGCGAGGACGGACGCGAGACGAGCTTCCACTACGAGGGCGGCATCCGTGAGTTCGTGCGCTACCTCAACGAGTCCCGATCCCCGCTCCACGAGGACGTCATCTACCTCACGGGCGAGGATCAGGACGTGCAGGTCGAGATCGCCATGCAGGCGACGGACGACCTCCAATCCTCGACGCACGCCTTCGCCAACAACATCAACACCCGCGAGGGCGGCACGCACCTCACGGGGTTCAAGACGGCGCTGACGCGCACCGTCAACGACTACGCGAGCGCCCACGACCTCCTCACCGATCTCGACGGCGAGAACCTGAAGGGCGAGGACATCCGCGAGGGGCTGACCGCCGTCGTCTCCATCAAACATCCCGACCCGCAGTTCGAGGGGCAGACCAAGACGAAGCTCGGGAACTCGGAGGTGCGCGGGATCGTCGAGTCGACGGTCCACGAGGGGCTGGACACGTACTTCGAGGAGCACCCCGACACCGCCGAGGCCGTGATCGGGAAGGCCGTCGAGGCCGCGAAGGCCCGCAAGGCCGCGCAGAAGGCAGAGGAGCTGACGCGCCGGAAGAACGCCTTGGAGTCGGGATCGCTCCCCGGGAAGCTCGCGGACTGTCAGAGCCGCGACCCGGAGAAGTCCGAGCTGTTCATCGTGGAGGGCGACTCCGCCGGCGGGAGCGCCAAGCAGGCCCGCGACCGGGAGTTCCAGGCGGTCCTCCCCATCAAGGGGAAGATCCTGAACGTCGAGAAACACCGCCTCGATCGGGTGTTGGAGAACGAGGAGATCCGGGCGCTCATCACCGCCGCCGGCACCGGCATCGGCGAGGAGTTCGACATCGACGACCTCCGCTACGACAAGGTCATCCTGGCGACGGACGCCGACGTCGACGGCGCGCACATCCGCACGCTCCTCCTCACGTTCTTCTACCGGCACATGCGTCCGCTGTTGGAGGGCGGACACGTCTACGCGATCCAGCCGCCGCTCTACCGGATCCGGTATCGCGGCGAGACGTACGACGTGATGACGGAGGCGGAACGCGACCGCGTCGTCGAGGAGGTCTGCGACGGCAACCCGACGCAGGTCCAGCGCTTCAAGGGGCTCGGCGAGATGAACCCCGAGCAGCTCTGGGACACGTCGATCAACCCCGAGAACCGCGTGTTGAAGCAGTTCTCCGTCGAGGACGCCGCGGAGGCCGATCGGATGTTCTCCGTGCTGATGGGTGACGCCGTCGAGCCGCGCAAGCAGTTCATCCAGGATCACGCGACGGACGCGGAGTGGGTGGACATATGAGCTCGGACGCGCCCGACGTCTCCGACGACATCGCTGAGCGCGTCGAGAACGTCCGCGTCGAAGACGAGATGGAGCAGTCGTACATCGACTACGCGATGAGCGTCATCGCGGGTCGCGCGCTCCCGGACGTGCGCGACGGCCTGAAGCCGGTCCACCGGCGCATCCTCTACGCGATGCACGAGGCGGGGGTCACGAGCGGATCGGCCCACCGCAAGAGCTCCTCCATCGTCGGCGAGACGATGGGCGACTACCACCCGCACGGGGACTCGGCGATCTACGACACGCTCGTCCGGATGGCCCAGCCGTTCTCGATGCGCGAGCCGCTCGTGGACGGGCAGGGGAACTTCGGGAGCGTCGACGGCGATCCCGCGGCCGCGATGCGCTACACGGAGGCCCGGATGGCGCCGATCGCGGAGGAGCTGCTCGCGGACATCACCATGGACACCGTCGACTTCGAGCCGAACTACGACGGTCGCCTCGAAGAGCCCGCAGTCCTCCCCGCGGCGTTCCCGAACCTCCTCGTGAACGGCTCGTCCGGCATCGCGGTCGGGATGAGCACGAACGTGCCGCCCCACAACCTCGGCGAGGTGATCGACGCGACGATCCACCTCATCGAACACCCGGACTGCTCGATCCCGGACCTGATGGAGCACCTGCCCGCGCCGGACTTCCCGACGGGCGCGAACATCGTCGGACGCAGCGCCATCCGGAAGGCCTACCACACGGGTCGCGGCCGCCTGCGCGTCCGCGCCGAGTACCATATCGAGGAGGGCGAGCGCGGCGAGAGCATCGTCATCACCGAGCTCCCCTATCAGCAGAACAAGTCGCGCCTCGTCGAGCGCATCGCCGAGGACGTCAACGACGGCACGCTTGAGGGGGTCCGCGACCTCCGCGACGAGTCCGACCGCGACGGCATCCGCGTCGTCGTCGAGCTCAAATCGAACGCGAACGCGGACATCGTCGAGAACCACCTGCTGGAGTCCCACCTCGAACGGACGTTCGGCGTCATCAACCTCGCGCTCGTCGACGGCCAGCCCGAGGTGCTCTCGCTCAAGGAGACGCTCGAACACTACCTCGAACACCGAAAGACCGTCGTCCGTCGACGCTCCGAGTACGAGCTCGCCGAGGCCGAGGACCGCGCGCACATCCTCGAAGGTCGCCTGAAGGCCCTGGAGAACGCGGAAGACGTCGTCGAGACGATTCGGGGCGCGGCGGACCGCGACGGCGCGCGTACGGCCCTGGAGAGCGAGTACGGATTCAGCGGCGAGCAGGCCGCCCACATCGTCCGGATGCAGCTCGGGAGCCTCACCTCGATGGAAGCCGCGGAGATCGAAGACGAGTACGCGGAGGTCACCGCTCGGATCGAGCGCTTAGAGGAGATCCTCGGCGACGAGGACGAGCTCCTCGGCGTCATCGAGGACGAACTCCGCGAGATCAGAGACGAGTACGCGAACGAACGTCGGACGCGCGTGATCGAGGAGGCCGGCGAGGTCACGGACGAAGACCTCATCCCCGAAGAGCGCGTCGTCGTCACGCTCTCCGAGGGCGACTACATCAAGCGGACGCCCGTCGAGACGTTCAGCACGCAACACCGCGGCGGCAAGGGCGTCATCGGCGCGGACCTGAAGGAGGGCGATCGCATCTCGACGGTGTTCACCGCCTCGACGCACGACTTCCTCCTCTGCTTCACGAATCAGGGGCAGGTCTACCGGCTGAAGGTCTATCAGGTGCCGGAGATGTCCCGCACCGCGCGAGGTACCTCGGCGGTGAACGTCGTCGATCTCGACGACGACGAGGAGATCACGGCCGTCGTCACCGCCGACGACCTCGACTTCGAGGCCGACGAGGAGTACCTCACGATGGCGACGCGCGACGGCTACGTCAAGCGGACCGCTGTCTCCGAGTTCGCCAACATCCGATCGACCGGTATCCGCGCCGTGCGGCTCGAACACGGTGACGAGCTCGTCGACGTCGAGGTGACGGACGGCGAGGGCGACATCGTCGTCAGCACCGAGGAGGGGATGGCGATCCGCTTCGACGAGACCGAAGCTCGACCGATGGGGCGCTCCGCGCGCGGCGTGCGCGGTGTGAAACTCGAGGGCGGCGATCGCGTCTCCGGCGTCGCCGCCGCCCGTGAGGAGGACGAGCGAGATCTGATGACCGTCACCGAGTACGGCTACGGGAAGCGGACCGCCCTCACCGCGTACCGCCGACAGTCCCGCAACGGCAAGGGCCTCGTCGACATCAAGACCGGCCAGCGAAACGGCCGCGTCGCGAGCGTCCACACCGTCGCCGCCGGCGACGAGTTCGTCGCCATGAGCGAGGACGGCCAGATCATGCGCGCTTCCGTCTCCGAGGTATCGGAGTACGGACGTAACACGCAGGGCGTCACCGTGATGGACCTCACCGAGCACGATCGGCTCGCCGCCATCGACGTCTTCACGCCGGACGACGCCGGCGACGACGAGGACGACGAAGACGCCGAATAGCGCGCGAGCGCATCCCGCCCTTCTACGTTCGGGGGACGCGGAGAACGGAACGGAGCTAGAGCGTGCGTTTGCCGAGCGCGCTCGCGGCGAGCTCGGCGGCGATCTCCGCGGTCCGATTCGAGCGATCGAGGATCGGATTGACCTCGACGAGTTCCATCGAACGGAGGAGCCCCTCGGCGGCGTCGCGCTCGGCGACGGCTTCGAGCGCCCAGTGGGCCTCCCGGTACGTCGCCCCGCCGCGGACGGGCGTCCCGACGCCGGGCGCTTCGTTCGGGTCGAGCCAGTCGAGGTCGAAGCTGACGTGGATCCCGTCGACGCCCGCGCTCGCCACGTCGAGGGCGTCCTCGACGACGTCGCTGATCCCGCGCTCGTCGATGTCCGACATCGTGAACGCCGTGACGTCGCTCTCGTTGATCGCGCGGCGCTCGTCGGCGTCGATGTCGCGGAGGCCGACGTAGGCGACGTTCTCCTCGCGGAGACCCGGGGCGTTCGCCCACGCGAGGTCCGCGAACGAACCCTTACCGAGCGCCGCCGCGACCGGCATCCCGTGAACGTTGCCGGAGGGGCTCGTCTCCGGGGTGTTGAAATCGCCGTGCGCGTCGAACCAGATCGCGCCGATCTCGGCGTCGCGCGACGACCCGGCGAGCGAGCCGATGGCGATGCTGTGATCCCCGCCGAGGACGAGCGGGAACGCCCCTTCGTCCAACGCGCCCGCGACGGCGTCCGCGAGCGACTTCGAGACGTCGCGGGTCTCGCGGAGGAACTTCGCCCGGCCCGACGCGGGCTGTTCGCGGTTCGGATCGCGTTCCTCCGCGCGCGGCACCGCGAGGTCGCCGACGTCCGTGACCGACGCCCCGGTCGCCTCGATCCCGGCCGCGAGGTCCGCGTACCGGATGGCGGACGGCCCCATGTCGACACCGCGTCGGTTCGCGCCGTAGTCGGAGGGCGCACCGATGATCCGCACGTCTCGCGCTTGCGTCATGTGTATCCCGATGCGTGGCCGCGGGTAAAAGCCGACGGGCTCCGGCGACGCCGGCGCGCACCCGTGGTGACACGACGGGGCGTCCCGCCGGTGCGACCGCCCCGATCACCCCCCGCGGCTCGCGGACCGAGGCGGCTCGCGGGCCATCTCGACGCCGTCCGTCCGAGCGCTGTGCGTACGACACCTTCCCCGACGACCCGGTTCGTTAGGCGTCGCCCGTTCGCCAATACCCGCTCCGAGAACCGGGGCGTTGACACTCTCGTACCGCTTCGGTGGTCGCGGCCGAGTGGACGATTCTGAGCGTGTGTCGTGCGTCCACGTGTGTGGGTGGTAGTTTGGTAGTCGGGGGATTTATGCGCGCGCCAACCGTACAATGAGCAATGTCATCGATCGAACTTACGCCGAGTCAGAAGACCATTTTGCGGGCGCTCGTGGATCTCTACACGCAGCAGGACGGGGCCGTGAAAGGCGAGGACATCGCGGAAGAGGTCGATCGAAATCCGGGAACGATCCGAAACCAGATGCAGAGTCTGAAGGCCCTCCAACTGGTCGAGGGCGTCCCCGGCCCCAAAGGCGGGTACAAGCCGACTTCGAACGCTTACACGGCACTCGACGTCCAGGAACTCGACTCGGCCGCCGAGGTACCGGTGTACCACAACGGGGAGCCACACGAGGAGGCGAACGTCCAAGAGATCAGTCTCACGAGCGTCCATCACCCCGACCTCTGTCGCGCCGAGATCCACCTGCGCGGAAGCGTCCGGGACTTCCACGAGGGCGACGACGTGAGCGTCGGCCCGACGCCGCTCTCGAAGCTCGTCGTCGAGGGAACGGTCGACGGCAAGGACGACACAGGGAACGTCCTGATCCTGAAGATCGACCGGATGGAAGCCCCCGCGGAACCCCCCGAGCACTGAGCTGACTCGGCGACCGTCGATTTCGACCCTTCTCTCTCGTCGCAATCCAAAGGCTTTGTATCCCCGGCCGGCGCACGATACCGTATGGCAACACGAGTCGTCGTTCTCGGCGCCGGCTACGCGGGTGCCGGGGCGATCAATTCGCTCCAGAAGCACCTCCCGGAGCGAGCCGAGCTCACGTGGGTGGCGGAGAACGATTACCACTTCGTCCTCCACGAGTCCCATCGCATCATCCGCGACGCGGGCGTGCAGGACAAACTCACCATCCCCGTCGGCGAGATCGCCGAGCCCGAGACGGAGTTCGTCGAGGGCGAGGTCGTCGACGTGGACGTCGACGAGCGCGTCGTCCACCTCGCTGACGACACCACCGTCGACTACGACTACGTCCTCGTCGCGATCGGGTCGGAGACCGCGACGTACGGCATCGAGGGCATGGACGAGCACCCCCTCACCCTCAAGAGCCGCGCGGACGCCCTCGAGATCCACGAGCAGGTGCGCGAGGCCGCGCGCGACGCGACGCGCGACGACCCAGCACAGGTCGTCGTCGGCGGCGCGGGGCTCTCGGGCATCCAGTCCGCGGGCGAGGTCGCGGAGTTCCGCGACAGGAACCACGCGCCGATCGACGTGACGCTCGTCGAGGCGCTCCCCGAGATCTTCCCGCCGGGCAACGCGGAGATCCAGGGCGCGCTTCGCCACCGCCTCGAAGGGCGCGACATCGACATCCTGACCGACGACCCGATCACGGCCGCGACGGCCGACCACATCGAGTTCGACGAGCGCGACGACCTCGACTACGACGTCTTCCTCTGGACCGGTGGCGTCACCGGCCCCGCCGAACTCGGCGACGTCGATCTGGAGAAGGAGCACAACCGCCTGAAGGCGGGCTCGAACCTCCGAACGGAGGACGATCGGGTCTTCGCCATCGGCGACAATTCCCTCGTCGATCAGGGTGAGAACCCCGCGCCGCCGACCGCCCAGGCCGCCTGGCAGGCCGCGGACGTCGTCGGCGAGAACATCGCCGCCGCCATCGAGGGCCACCCGCTCAAGCGCTGGACGTACGAGGATCAGGGGACGCTCATCAGCATCGGCGAGGAGGCCGTCGCCCATCAGGTGTCGTTCAACGGCTTCGACAGCCCGATCGAGACGTTCGGCGGCCCCGCGGCGAAGAACCTGAAGAAGGCCGCCGCGGCCCGCTGGATCAACAAGATCACCGGCCCGAAGCGCGTCGTCGACGCGTGGAGCGTCCTGTAACGGCCGCTCACACTCGACGCGGGCGACGGAGACCGTACGCGACGCGGCCGCGTCGCGTGCCGCTTCCGACAGCTGAAAACACCACCCGATCGTAGCGACGTCTCGTGTCACGGAACCGGATCGCCGCCCTCTTCGCGTACGTCGCGCTCGCGTGGGGCGGCTCCTTCGTCGCCATCAAGGTCGGTCTGAACGCCCTCCCGGACGCCCCGGTCTTCTTCGCCGCGCTCCGACTCCTCGTCGCGGGCGTCGTCGCCGTTCCCGCGGCCGCGCTCCTCGCCGACAGCGATGACCGGTGGCTCCCGCGCTCGCGCAGCGACTTCGTCGTCGTCGGCTTCGGTGCGCTGTTCATCACGGGCGGCGCGAACGCCCTGCTCTTCGCTGGCCAGCAGTACGTCACGAGCAGCGTGAGCTCCGTCCTCTTCAGCCTCAACCCCGTCATCGCCACGGCGCTCGCGGCGATCGTCGTCCCCGAGGACGAGCTCTCGGCGAGTCAGGCCATCGGCGTCTTCCTCGGGATCCTCGGCGTCGTCGTCATCGCGCGGCCCGACCCGAGCCAGTTCGGCGGCGCGCACACGCTCGGTGAGGTCCTCCTGCTCGGCGCGGCGATCTGCGTCGCCGTCGGGAGCGTCGGGAGCCAGCGTTTCCCGGCGGACATCGACACGGTCGCGAGCACGTCGTGGGCGCTCCTCTGTGGCGGGATCGGCCTCGCCGCGACGGCGTGGGCACTCGGCGAGCCGCTCACTCTCGGTGCCGCCGGTCCGACCTTCTACTGGTCGCTCGCGTATCTGGCGATCGCCGCGACCGCGATCGCGTACGTCGCGTACTTCACGCTGATCGCGGAGATCGGCGCGGCCAGAACGACGCTCGTCTCCTACTTCGTCCCGATCGTCACCGCGGTCGTGAGCGTCCTCTTCCTCGACGAGCCGCTGACGCTCCCGCTCGTCGGCGGCTTCGCGCTCATCGTCTGCGGGTTCCTCCTCGTCAACCGACGCGTCGTCGCCCGACTGCTCGCCTAGTCGAGGTTCGCGGCGGTGATCGTGTCCGGCAGCAGGACGCCGAGCTCGTGGCGCTCGACGCCGTCTCCGGTGTCGCAGTAGATCGGGAGGTCGTCGTCGCAGAACTCGACGAGCGTCTGCCGACACATCCCGCAGGGCGTCACGCCGTCGCGGGCGCCCGAGGAGACGGCGAGCGCGTCGAACGCGTCGTGGCCGTTTTTCACGGCGTCACCGAGCGCGACCTCCTCCGCGTGCAGGCTGTTCGAGTAGTTCGCGTTCTCGACGTTACAGCCGACGTACACCGTTCCGTCGGCGGTTCGGAGCGCGGCGCCGACCGGGTAGTCGGAGTAGGGGACGTGAGCGTTCTCGCAGGCGTCGCGGGCGGCGTCGAGCAGCGCGTCGACTGACATAACTACGATATCGGGCGACGCCGACAAAAGCGTCGCGCGGTCCGACGACGGGACGGGTAGTCCTCGACTACGTCGCGTCCGAGATTGCGTCCGCGACGACCGCGCGCACGTCCGCGACGAGCGCGTCGACGTCCTCGCTCTCGGCGTAGATTCGGACGTAGGGCTCCGTTCCGGACGGACGCACGAGCGTCCACGCGTCGTCGGGGAGCGTGAGGCGGACGCCGTACTCCGTCTCGACGTCCGCGTCGGGGAACGCCGCCGGGAGCGTCTCCTCGAGAGCGGCCATCGCGTCCGCCTTGGCGTCGTCCGGACACTCGACCGAGACCTTCCGATAGGGGCGTTCGGTCACGGGCGCGCGGAGGGTCACGAGGTCGCCGGCGTCGGCGACGAGACGCGCGAACACCGCCGCGGAGGCGACGCCGTCGATCCACCCGCCGAACGCCGGATGGACGTGTTTCCACGGCTCGGCCGCGAAGACGACGTCGCCACCGGCCTCGCGGGCGGCCGCGATCCCCTCGTGGAGCGCACCGAGGCGGACGCGTTCGGTTCGCCCGCCGGCCGCGCGGACGCGCTCGTCGATCCGCGCGGAGGCGTTCGGCGTCGTCACGACCATGGGGTCGTCGGCGTCGCTCGCGCGCGTGTAGTGCTCGGCGAGCACCGCGAGCACGGTGTCCTCGTGGACGATGTCGCCGTCGCCGGCGACGACGACGATCCGATCCGCGTCGCCGTCGTGCGCGAGGCCGATATCCGCGCCGCCGTCGGCGACGACCCCTCGGAGGTCGCTGACCGTCTCGGGCGTCGGCTTGCTCGGCCGTCCCGGGAAGTGCCCGTCGACGTTGGCGTTCAGCGCCGTGACAGTCGCGCCGAGCGCACGCAGGACCTGCGGGACCGCGCGCGCGGCCATCCCGTTCCCGCAGTCGCAGGCGACGCGGAGCCCGTCGAGGGGCGCGCCGTGGCCGCGGGCGTAATCGACGACTGCCGTGCGGTAGTCATCGAGGACGTCGACGCGCTCGCGCGACCCCCACGCGTCCCACGCGACGGGACCCTCGTCGGCCGCGACGCCCGACTCGATCGCCGACTCGGCGTCGTCGCCGTACTCGACGCCGTCCGCGAAGAGCTTGATGCCGTTGTCCGCCGGCGGGTTGTGCGAGGCGGTGAGCATGACGCCGTGGCGGCCGCGCGAGGCCCACGCGAGGGCGGGCGTCGGTACCCGTCCGACGACCCGGACGTCCGCGCCGGCGGATTCGAGACCGGCGACCATCGCCGCTTCGAGGGCGTCGCCCGTCTCGCGGCCGTCGCGGCCGACGACGAACGCGTCGGAGCCGACGCGCCGACCGGCCGCGCGACCGACGGCGAGGGCGAGTTCCGGCGTCACACGGTGACGCGCGCTCCCGCGGATACCCGCGGTGCCGAAGAGGTCCATACGGGGGAGTGGCGGCGCCGTGGAGAAAGGCCTATGGTTCGGTTCGCTTCGACTACAGCTCGACGCCGCCCGGGATGAGGCTGCGGCTGCGCAGGAGGTCGCCGTCCTCGCTGTAGACGAGGAAGGTCTCCTTCTCGTAGGCGCGCACGGGCTCGCCGTCGACGGCGACGACGACGCGATAGCCGCCGTCGTCGGTCTCCGAGCGTTCGCCGTACGTGCGCGCGGCCCGGACGAACCGGAGCACGTCGTCGGCGTCCTCGTCCAGTTCGAGGAGGAGGCCGCCGGTGACTCGATCCGTGACGGCGACGACGCCCGTCGTCGTGGGATCGTCGGGGTCTCCCTGCAAACGGAGCGTTACGTCGGTCTCGTCGGCATCGAGCGCCTGCTCCTCGGGGCCGGTGAGTCGTTCGTCGAGATCGGTTCGTGAGCCGTCGAAGTCGATGGTGACCGTCGGCCGCTGCGGGTCGCCGCCCGTCTCCACCCACTCCACGTCGCTGACGTCGAGCGTGAAATCCTCGCGCCGCATCTGAGTACGCTCTACGGTACGGTGTCCCACGACTTGAACGTGACGCCGCGATTCCGCGTGCGGACAACTTTTTACCTGCCGGCGGTGTGGTTGTCGGGTAGAGCCTCGATGTCCAGTCAGTTTCCCGACTCGGTCTCGGGCCGCGTCGAGCGGTTGCAGTGGCGTCTCGCCCGAACGGTCGAGGTGCTCCGCGGTTCGACGGTCCCCGCCGAGGACTACCGACCGGCGGACCACGATCCCCTCGTCACGTTCGACGGGCTGGAGGGGTACGAGGAGGTGGACCGCTACTGGGTCAACGCCCCGTACGCGTTCGTCTGGGTCGGGTACGACGACGAGGCCAACGAACACCGATACCACGTCGTCGAACCCGACCTCGACGACGTCGAGCGCGACCTCCTCTCGAACCTCTTCGCCGACGTCCGCGACACGCTCGTCTACGACGCCGAATACGACCCCGACGAGGCCGAATCCGTCCTCCGGGATCGGACCCGTGAGCTCTTAGAGGAGTACGGCGCGGACGTCACTCCCGAGACCTTCCACCGGCTCTTTTACTACCTCCACCGGGCGTTCGAGGGGTACGACCAGCTCGACCCGGTGATGCACGACGACCACGTCGAGGACATCTCCTGCGACGGGTACGAGATCCCGCTGTTCGTCTATCACGACCGCTATACCGACATCGAGACGAACATCTCCTACGAGCGCGAGGAGCTCGACAACTTCGTCGTCCGCCTCGCCCAGCAGTCGGGTCGCCACATCAGCGTGGGCGATCCCGTGACGGAGACGACGCTCCCCGACGGCTCGCGGGCCGAGCTCGCACTCGGCGAGGAGGTGACGCCGCGCGGGTCGGCGTTCACCATCCGCCAGTACTCGGAGGAGCCATTCACGCCCGCGACGCTCGTCGACTACGAGACGTTCGACCTCGATCAGATGGCGTACCTCTGGCTCGCCATCGAGTCCAACAAGAGCCTGCTGTTCGCCGGCGGGACGGCGTCGGGGAAGACGACGAGCATGAACGCCGTCTCGATGTTCGTCCCGCCGCGCTCGAAGGTGCTCACCATCGAGGACACCCGCGAGCTCACCCTCTACCACGACAACTGGCTCTCCTCCGTGACGCGCGAGAGCCTCGGGGAGAACTCGGACATCACGATGTACGACCTGCTGCGCTCCGCGCTGCGCCACCGCCCCGAGTACATCATCGTCGGCGAGGTGCGCGGGGAGGAGGCGATGACGCTGTTCCAGGCGATGAACACCGGCCACACGACGTACTCGACGATGCACGCCGACAGCGTCCAGACCGCGATAAATAGGTTGGAAAACGACCCGATCAACGTCCCGCGGGCGATGATCCAGAGCCTCGACATCCTCTGCGTCCAGACGCTCACCTACGTCGGCGACGAGCGCGTCCGGCGCAACCGCGTCATCGCCGAGATCGAGGGGATCGATCAGCGGACCGGCGACCTCGACTACTCGACGGCGTTCGAGTGGGACGCGGGGAGCGATCGCTTCGTGCAACACGACAGCGCCGTCCTCGACGAGATCCGCGCCGATCGCGGCTGGGGGCGCTCCGAACTCCTGCGCGAACTCCGCAACCGCAAGCGCGTCCTGCGCTATCTCGTCGAGCGCGACGTCACGGACTACCGGGAGTTCACCGCCCTCGTCAACGAGTACTACGCGGACCCCGAAGCGGTCGTCGAGCGCGTCGATCGCCACCTCGAAACGGAGTGAGCCGTGCTGGAGTACCTCCCGCTCGCCGTCGGTAGCGTCCTCCTCGTCGGTCTCGCCTGCGTCCCGTTGAGCGACACGGTCGAACGACTGATGCGACGCCTCGCCATCGGCCTGTTCGGCTCGCTCGCCCGCTCGCGCCAGCGCGTGAATCAGGGACACGTCCGCTCGCTCCGTGCCGCACACGTCTCCCGACCGTACGCGGCGTACGCGTCCGTCACCTACCTCTACACGAGCGTCGCGCTCGTCATCGGCAGCGTCTTCGGCCTCTATCTCGGCGTCGCGGCTCTCCTCCTCCTCGACGTCGCCGCCGCCCGACTGAGCACGACGGTCCCGATCGCCGCGTCGTTCTCCCCGGTCGAGCTGTTCGCGGTCGTCGCGCTCGCAGGCGTCGGCGTCGGCCTGCTCGCGGGCGTGAGCGCGTACCAGTACCGGTGGTACCTCCCGCAGTACAGGGCGGGCGAGCGCGAGCGCTTCATCGACAACACCCTCCAGCGCAACATCGCGTTCATGTTCGCGCTCTCGCGCTCCGGGATGGGGTTCACGAAGATCCTGCGGATCCTCTCGGGCAACCAGCACGTCTACGGCGAGACCGCCGCCGAGTTCGGCGTCACCGTCCGCGACATCGACCTCTTCGGCGCGGACGTCATCAGCGCGCTGCGCCGGACCGGCCGGCGGACCCCGAGCGAGGAGCTCCAAGAGTTCGTCGAGAACCTGACGAGCGTCCTCCAGTCGGGGCAGAGCGTCAGCGTCTTCCTACGCAACGAGTACGACCAGTACAAAGAAGAGGCCGAAAGCGACCAGCAACGCTTCCTCGAACTGCTCTCGACGCTCGCCGAGGGGTACGTCACCGTCTTCGTCGCCGGTCCGCTCTTCCTCATTACCATCCTCGTCGTCATCGGCCTCGTCTCCGGCGGGACGCTGGACTTCCTCCGCGCGTTCACCTACCTGATCCTCCCGCTGGCGACGCTGGGGTTCGTCGTCTACCTCGATACGATCACGAGCGACACGCAGGGCGGGAACGGCGAGCAGGAGGCCACGGTGCGCTACGACTACGTCACCCGGACGCCCGACGAGGTCAGCACCGCGGCCGACGGCGGCGTCGCGGCCCGAGCGATCGAGTCGGACGGCGTCACGACCGCCGCGCGAAATCGCGCGCGCCTCCGTGCCTACAACGCCCTCGCTCCGATCCGGTACGCGCTCACGCATCCGATCGAGACGGTCACCGAACGCCCGGTCTGGCTCCTCGCCCTCACCGCCCCGCTCGCCGTGCTCTCGATCGCCGTCCGCTGGGGGCTCACGCTCGCCGAGCGTGAGCTCTCGCTCCTCGCGCTCGCCCGCCCCGCGACCCTCGAAACCCTCCTCCCGGTGTTCGACGACGCCGTCGTGCAGGCGCTGCTCTTCGTCATCGGGACGTTCGCGGTCGTCTGGGAGATCCGAAAGCGCCGACTGGAGGCCGTCGAGCGCGCCGTCCCCGACTTCCTCGATCGGCTGGCGAGCACGAACGAGGCCGGGATGCCGATCGTCGCCAGCATCGAACGCGTCGCCCGCGGGGACCTCGGCGGCCTGAACGAAGAGGTCGACCGGACGTGGACGGACCTCCGCTGGGGCGCGCCGGTCGAGGCCGCGCTCAAGCGCTTCGAGACCCGGGTTCGAACGCCGATGATCACCCGCGTCGTCACGCTCACGACGAACGCGATGAGCGCGACGAGCGATCTCGCTCCCGTCCTCCGGATCGCCGCCGACGAGGCCCAATCGACGCAGCGCCTCAAGCGCGAACGCCGGAACGAGCTCGTCACCTACCTCGTCGTCATCTACCTCGCGTTCTTCGTCTTCATCGCCATCATCGTCGCGCTCGACACCATCTTCGTCCCCGCGATCCCGACCGCCGATCAGTTCGCCGGTCCCGCCGGCCAGTCGCTCGGGAGCATCGGGCAACTCACCGAGGAGAAGAAGGCCGCCTACAGCCTCCTCTTCTTTCACACCGCCCTCGTCCAAGCCGTCTGCTCGGGGTTCGTCGCCGGGCAGATGAGCGAGACGGACATCCGCTCGGGCGCGAAACACGCCTTCATCATGCTCGTCATCGCCTACGGCGTCTTCCTATTCTCGGCCTGATCCATGCCCGATCCACCCACCCCGACCGGCGATCCCGCCCCGCACCGCGTCTACGACCGCATCGCCGCGCACTTCTCCGAGACCCGCGCGCACCCGTGGCCCGACGTCGCCGACTTCGTCGCGGAACGCGAGGGAGCACGCGGGCTCGACCTCGGCTGCGGCAACGGTCGGCACGCTGAGCTCCTCGTCGAGCAGTGCGAGACCGCGATCGGCGTCGACGCCAGCGCGGGCCTCCTCGCTGAGGCGCGAGCGCGCGCCGCCGAGAGGGGATACGCCGACGCGCTCGCGCTCGTCCGCGGCGACGCCCGACGCGTCCCGCTCGCCGCCGAGACGATCGACCTCGCCGTCTACGTCGCCACGCTCCACCACCTCCCGAGTCGAACGGCGCGCGTCGCCAGCCTCGACGAGCTCGCGCGCGTCCTCGCACCCGGTGGCGAGGCGCTCGTGAGCGTCTGGAGCACGACCCACGAGCGCTTCGCGGAGGACGAGGGCTTCGACACGACCGTCGAGTGGACGCTCCCCGGTGGCGACGTCGAGGGACGCTTCTACCACATCTACGACCCCGCGGAGTTCCGCGCCGACCTCGACGCGTCGGCGCTCGGCGTCGTCGACGTCTCCGAGTCCCGGGGAAACTCCTACGCCGTCGTCACGTCGTGAAAGGAAACCGTCTTTAGCGACCGACGAGAAGATGGGAGCGAAGCCAGCACCGATGGTCTAGTGGCTAGGACCTGAGCCTTCCAAGCTCATGGCCCGGGTTCAAATCCCGGTCGGTGCATCTCGCGGCTCACTGTCCGTACCACATCGGAGTCTCGACTCTCCAGTGTGGTACTCGCTCCGTTCGTACCTCTCCTCTGGGCGTTTCCGACACCGCGGTTCCGGCAGATGGACGGAGGTATCACTCTCTCACCGACTCCGATGAGTATGGTGTCTCCTACGATCGGATTGGGCGGAAAGTTCCTCTTCGTCGCACTCTCGGGGGCCGTCGTCGCGTACCCCGGGACGCGTTCGCCGGGATCCGGGCCGTCTTCTTCCTCGCGGCCGGGCTGGTCTCGGTTTTCGGAACGGCGTGGGCGATCACGCCGACCGTTCGCGGTATGCTGATCGACCGGGAAACCGCCGCGGGCGAAGCGAACTAACGGGAAGCCGACGAGCGCCTCTCGTCAGCCCGCCCCCGCCCGCGCTCCGCCCATCACGTGGTGGCCGTAGCGGTACATGAGGAAGAAGCCGGCGCTGGCGACGAGGATGAAGGCGGCGGCGGTCCAGAAGGCGATGGCCATCCCGTACCCGTCCTTGATCGCGCCGACGGCGACGGGGCCGACGACCTGTCCGACCTTCCACGAGAGAGAGCGCAGGCTCATGGCGGAGGCGACGGAGTCGAGGCGCTCGCCCTCCTCGACGAAGAGCGACATGCTCGCGGGGAGGCGGATGCTGTCGGCGACGCCGATGATCCCGTAGGCGACGAACATCGTGAGAAAAGCGCCGTCGAGGCCGATCGTGTGGCCGAGTGCACTAATGTCGAACGCGGGGAGGAGCGCTTGAGCGGGGCGCGCGAGGGGGATGAGCGCGGTTCCGAGGGCGTACGTCAGCGCGCCGCCGAGGACGAAGTACTGCTCGTTGCCGAGGCGGTCCGTGAGATCGCCCATCCACCCCTGAAGGAGCGCCTTGATCAGCTTCCCGCCGGCGAGCAGGAGGCCGATGGCGAACGCGGAGACGCCGAACTCGGTCCGGGCGTAGATGGGCAAGAAGAGGATGACCGCCATCTTCCCGACGCTGAAGGCGAAGCGGAAGGTGACGAGGGAGTTGACCATCGGGCGCGCGAGGAGGTCGCGGAAGGTCTCGATGCCGCCGGCCTCCTCGGGGTCCATCGTGCCGCCGGGGTCGTCGCGGAGGTAGAGGTAGACGAGGCCGAAGGCGACGAGCGTGACGCCGGAGAGGAGGACGAACGTGACCGACGTCTCGAAGGTGTAGAGGAGCGCGCCGCCGACGAGGTCGCCGACGAAACTGGAGAAGGCGGCGACCTGGTTGTACGAGCCGAGCCAGCGCCCGCGCTCGCCGTCGGGGCTGATCTCGCCGACGACGCTGGAGCCCGTGATCCAGAGGACGCTCGAACCGAGCCCCTGTAGCATCCGGACGAGGATCACGTCGATGGCGTTCGAGACGAAGATGAAGCCGACGAACGTGGCGACGTTGACGAGGAGGCCGACGAGGAGGAAGCGCTTCGCGTTCCGGGTGTCGACGAGGCGGCCGAGGGGGAGGACGATGAGGAGCTGGACGGCGGCGAACGCGGTTCCGAAGAGCCCCTCGACGAACCCGGTCGTGCCGAAGGCGTCCGCGAACAGCGCGATGGCGATGAGGATCGTCGAGTACGCCTGCGCGCGGGCGAACGCGGTCCCGGAGAGGGCGATGAACTCGCGGTCGGCGAAGACGCCGAGCCGGCCGTCGGTCGTGGACACGTGGTGGCAGCTTATCGCGCTGGCGGGCATAAACGACCCGACACGCGGACGACGCGAGAACGGAAGGGGGAACAGACCGTGCGGACGAGGATGCGAGGATTGGGGACGTGGGAACGGCCGGAACCGCCGCGTCGTCCGCGTCTCGCGCGTCTCCTCAGAGCTCGATCCGCTCGACGAGCTGGTCGTCGTCGCTGCCGACGTTCACCGCGACGATGCGGATGTCGGATTCGAGGGTCGACTCGTGGAGTTTCTCCTTCAGGAGGTTGTCGACCTGGTAGACGCCCGCGGCGTTCCGCATCCGGATCTCGACGAGGACGGGCACGTCGTCGCCCGATCGGAGCGTCACGGACTCGATCGCCTGACTCGAGATCGTGTTGATGCCGCGCCCGCCGCGCTCGTAGGGGATGCGCGAGCGCCCGCGCTCCATATCGAGGCCGTCCGCGACGCGGATCACGCCCGCCTCGCGCGTCAGGGGCTTTTCCTCCGTGTGGTGACAGAGGATCGCGTGGAGCACCTCGGACTTCACGCGGACGGCGTCTGCGGTGTCGTAGAACTCCGGGAGGAGGCGATCCAGGACGTCGGCCGCGAGCGGAATCGACCAGTAGGCGTGCTCGTCTCGGTGCACGACGTGACCGATGTCGTGGAGGGTCGCGGCGAGCGCGACGATGACCGGCTCGTCCGCCTCGTCGAGGCCCTGGTCGGCCGCGCCGTTGAACTCGACGTCGCCGCGCTTGAGTAGGTCGTAGAGGCGCAACGCGCGGTTTCGGACGATCTCGACGTGTTTCGCCCCGTGATCGTTGTACCCCTTGCGCGTGACGGGGTTGACGTTCTGGGCGTCGAGGAGCGCGGTGATCTCGGGGTCCTCGCGGACGACGGCGAGGACGTCGTTGAGTCGCTCGTCCGGGAAGGCGTGCTCGGCCTCGGGGTCGTACTCGCGGAGTCCGCCGGACCCGTCGGCGTCGGGGAAGTCGCTGTCGCTCATGTGTGGACGTGCGACCGGACGCGCTAAAAAGACGGTGGGGTCGGGTCGGTGTGCCGGCGTGTCCGCGCGACACCGATGGGTGCGTTACGCGGCGTCGGCGGCCGCGTCCTCGACCTCGTCGTAGTCCGGCTCGACGCCGGGGTCGTCGGTCACCCACTTGTAGACGACCTCTCCGTCGGTGTCGACGACGAAGACGGAGCGCTTGGCGGCCGCGTAGCCGAAGCCCGCGAAGTCGTCGTCGACGACGTCGAAGGCCTCGATGGCCTCCTTATCGGAGTCGCTCACGAGGCCGAACGAGAGGTCGTTCTGCTCGCGGAACTCGTTGTTCGCGAAGGGCGTGTCGACGCTGACGCCGTAGACGGTCGCGCCGATGTCCTCGAACGCGTCGAGGTTGTCGCGGAACGTGCACATCTCGTCCGTACAGACGCCCGTGAACGCGCCGGGGTAGAAGGCGAGGACGAGCGGCTCGTCGCCGACCGCCTCGGAGAGGGTGAACGAGTCTACGTCGCCGTCGGCGAGCGGTGCCGTGAAGTCGGGTGCGTCGTCTCCAACGTCAACCATACGCGTCGTTTCGGACGCATCCGGTATGACGGTTGCGCTCTCGGCACAACGAGCAAAAGGCCTATAACCAGCAATTTGCTACGGTGTGGTAGAGATGGTCACCAGTACGCCACTGTTCCTGGGCGGCTTCCCCGGCGGGATGGAGTTGGCGCTCGTCCTGCTCATCGCGGTACTGCTCTTCGGTGCGAACAAGATCCCCAAGCTCGCACGCTCCACCGGGCAGGCGATGGGGGAGTTCCAGCGCGGCCGCGAGGAGATCGAGAACGAACTCGAAGAGGTCCGCGAGGGCGGTTCCACGACGGAGAGCGAGGCCGACATCAGCACGGACACCGACGTCGAGACGGAGTCCGTCGGCGCCGACGCCGAGAGCGCGTCGTCGAAGAACGCCTGAACGCCGCCACCTGAAGAGCAACCGTTTTTCATCCCCGGTCGCGTAGCCACCGCCGCGGGGCGTGTGGCCAAGCGGATACGGCGAGCGGTTCCTAACCGCTAGACCGCGGGTTCAAATCCCGCCACGCCCGTGCAGTGAGGAGCGAAGCGACGGTCGAACCGGCACGGTGGAATTTGAATCAGTGAGGTCGCGCGCAGCGGAGCGAACACGTCCGACCGTGGTTCGAATCCCGCCACGCCCGTTTTCACGACTGCGTCGGAAAACGGGGGTGGCTCCGCGAGACCTACGGTCTCGCTGAGTCTCCCCCCCTCGCTCACTACGTTCGCTCGCGAGACTCCCGTCACGCCCGCTATTCTGTCGAACGTCGTGGGACGAATAGCCGACGCGTCTGAGGTGTAAATCAACGAGTGGATCGACGCGATCCGCTCTCCGCGGAACGTCTCGTGGCCGACGGCTCGATGTCCGACGGCGCCAATAGGTTCATCCGTAACGAAGCGCTCACTAGGCGTATGAACGGCCCGCGACGGGCCCAGTCCGAGGTCGTCGGCGTCGTCCTCCTGCTGGGGTTGACGATCGTCGTCACGGGCGCGACCGTGGCGATCGGGAGCGACGCGATCGATTCGACCCAACAGCAGGTCGAGTCCACGAACGCCGAGAACGTGCTGTCGCACGTCGACGCGAAGGCCTCGCTCGTCGCCCTCGGTTCCGCCGAGAGCCAGTCGATCGACCTCCCGCGGACGGACGCCGATCGGTACGCGGTGAACCCGGACGCCGGATGGGTACGCGTGCGCTACGTGAACGGAACGGGCGACGAGAACCTGAACGAGACGATGCCGCTCGGCGCGGTGACGTACACGAACGACGACGCCGAGATCGCCTATCAGGGTGGTGGCGTCTGGCGCTCGCAAGGGAACGGGACGATGATGATCACGCCCCCCGAGATCCACTACGAGGACGGGACGCTGACGCTCCCGATCATCTCGATGAACGGGTCGGCGAACGGCGGCGGTTCGACGATGACGCTCACCCAGACCGGGGCGTCGACGGTCGTCTACCCGAACGCGAGTCGGGACTGGACGAACCCGCTGACCGAGGGGACGGTCTACGTCACGATCCAGAGCGACTACTACCGCGCGTGGGCGCGGTACTTCGAGTCGCGGACGCGAACCGACATCGACGTCGACGATTCGCGCCAGCAGGTGACGATGCGTCTCGTGGAGTCGACGAACAACCCGACCGTCGGTGGGGCGATCGTCTCGACCGCGGGCGACCACCTCCGCATTCAGAGCGGTGCGATCGTGGACAGCTACAACTCTTCCGTGGGGAACTACAGCGAGACCGCGGCGGAGAACACGTCCGTCATCACCGCCGGCTCCGTGAAGGTACAGGGGTCGGGGACCCGAGTCAAGGGCGATCTCGTCGCGGGCGGTGACGTCACCGTGCAGAGTGGTGCGCAGATCACGGGGGACCTCTCCTACGGCGGCGACCTGACGCTTCGAGGGAGCGACCCGGTCGGTGGCACGGTCTCCGGTGACGTCTCGATCCCGTCGCTCAGTTCGGCGGACGGTATGATCAACGCCAAGCGAGACACCCTCCGGAACGACTCGGTGAACGATAACGACGCCGCGGACGACATCGACGCCAGTACCGACTCCCTCCGCGACGGCCAGACCTCGTGGGAGCTCGACGCCGGTCGCTACTACCTCTCCGACCTCGTGTTGAAGCAGGACGAGCAGCTCACGCTCGACACGACCGACGGGAACATCGAGCTCGTCGTCGACGGCCGGTTGAAGCTCAAGGGCGACTCCGACGTCACGGTCGAGGGGGAGGGGCGCGTCAACGTATACACGAACGGTCCGCTGCGCGTACAGAGCGACGCGAGGATGGTCGTTCCGGATCAGAACGCCCCCCAGCTCTGGGTGTACATGAAGTCGCACGAGCAGGCGAAGATTCAGGGGCACGGCGTCTTCGTCGGGGTCATCTACGGTCCGTCGTCGGGACCGAATCCGGGGGTGTCGGTCCGCGTCCAGAGTACGGCTGACGTCTACGGCGGGATCGTCGGCTACGTCGACCACACCCAGGGATCGGGGAACATCCACTACGACGAGGCGCTCCGCGGCGAGAACGTCTTCGACACCGAGTACGTGGCGACGATCAACTACCTCCACGTCACGAACCAGACCGTGAACGTCTCGACGTGAAGCGCGCCGCTAGCGGAACGTGACGTCGATGTCCGTCTCGGAGACGACGACGGACTCCGTGTCGACGGTGCACGTGAGCTCGGTCCGGCCGTCGCCCACGTTCGTCTCCGTGCAGTCTTCGACGCGCGCTTCGTCCGTGAAGTACCGCCGCCACGGCGCCGGGCGCGGCGTCGTGAGCGTGACGTTCGCGCTGCCCCCGGCATCGTGGATCCGAGTGGCACGGTCGTTGGCCGCGACGCGGACGAAGACGCGCGTCTGCCCGCCGACCGTCGTCGGGTCGCTGAACTCCGTGTCCACGACAGGGACGAGCGAGCGTTCGCCGAACCGGAAGTCGGGCTCTTCGAGCATCGCGGCGCCGCCGTCGGGTTCGACGCGAATGACGGCACCGTGGGCGTAGACGAGTTTCGCCCCGCCCTCCGACGTGTACACGACGGGTCTGACGGTCGTGTTCGACGCCGTCCCGGCTCCCGAGACGTTGATCGAGACGCGGTCACCGGGACCGAGACGGGCGTTCGAGAGGCGGATCTCGGTCATCCGCGACGGTGCGCCCCGATACCGGACGTCGTTCGTGTTCGACTGAAGGACGGCCAACGCCTGCTCCGCGTTCGAGACGCGCTCCGCGTCCCGCGTGTCTTGGAGCGTCGTGACCCCCGTCGTGTAGACGACGCCGACGCTGGTGAGGATGAGCGAGATGATGAGGACGTATCCGACGACGTCGCTGACGGCGCGCTCAGTCATCCGCCACCACCAGCGTCCCGTTCCCGTCGGTGCGGACCCGGATGGGGCCGCCCGCGCGAGTCGTGTTCTCCACGTCCGTCTCGATCGGCACGCGGCTGATCACGGAGATGTCGGACTGGGGTTCGACCAGACGGATCTCGACCGTCGATCCGTAGTCGGTGACGGAGACCCGGTAGGAGCGCCCGGCGACGCGCCGCGGGAAGTCGGACGTCACGGCGACCCGGCTCCCGCCGCCCTCGGCGGCGCGCGCGAGGCGGTCGGCGGTGGCGAGGTCGGCCGCGACGCGCTCCTCGATCACGGTGAGTTCGGTCCGGACCGCGCGGTCTCGCTGATCGGTGATTAGCCCCGAGGCGGCGACGAGGAGGCCGGTGACGAGCAGGAGCGCGACGGCGAGGTTCAACACGTAGCCGACGGCGGTCGAGACGCCGCGGCGGTCTACATCCGCCACGCGACCACCTCCACGGAGACGGTCGTGTGCACCGGCGACCCGCGCGCCGTGTCGTTGTTGGCGAAGTACACCGGGTCGGAGACGGTCCGTCCCGACGAGCCGTTCGGACCGACGAGGCGGTCGTGGTCGTAGAGGGTGACGACGCGGGTCGCCGTCACGGCGTTCGACGTCGGACGCCCGTTGTAGACGAACTGCTGTCGCACGCGATCCCCGTCGGGGTCGACGTAGACGAACCGGACGTTGTACGCGATCCCCGTCCCGGCGAACGTCTCGTTCAACCGCGAGAGGAATCCGAGCTCGTCGACGGGACCCTCGCTCGTGTAGTAGGGTTCGGGGTCGGCACCGTAGAAGCCGGCCGTCGTCTCGTTCGTCGCGTTCCAGTACCGGACCGCGCGCCGGAGCTCGCCGTCGTCGCTCGTGGCGAGGACGCCCTGCGCCGCGGCGCGCTCCTGTGCCTGGATGTACTGATTCGACGTCGAGGCCGTCAGCGGCGTCACCGCCGTCATCTGGAGCGCGAGGAGCATGCTCATCACGACGAGGAGCGCCGCCGCCACCCCTTCGAGCGTGTGCGCCTGCCCCCGATCGGTTCCGCTCACCACACTCGCACCTCGAGTTCGGCGTGCTCGCCGTCGACGGTCACGACCCGCCACGCGACGGACGTATCGGCGTTCGGTGAGACAGACGGGCCGCGCGACGCGACGACGCCGCTGGCGTTCGTGACGGTCACGTTCACGGACACCGTCCCCGGCGCGCTCAGCGTCGCGTTCGTCAGCCTCGCGTCGACGTCACCGCCCAACGCGTACGGCTCGTCCGGAGCGGCGAGTTCGTCCTGTACGAGGTCGTTGGCGATCCGGTCTGCGACCGTCGAGGTGGCGACGTTCCCGCCGGCGAACGGGCTCAACAGCCCCGGCGCGGTGGCGAAGACGAGGACCAGCGTCACGAGGAAGACGCTCGTTCCGATCGTGAAATCGAGCGTCGTCTGCGCGCGGTCTCGGGTGTTCCGTGCCATCGTCAGATGAACGCGAAGACGAGCAACGCCACGGTCGGCAGGACGATGGCGAACTTCACGCCCGAGAGGAGGTCGGCGTCGCGGATGTATCCCGCGATGAACCCGGAGAGGATGCCCTGAATCGTCACCGCGTGGAAGAACATCATGTTCATCATCTGGATGTCGATGTTCGCGCCGAAGCTCATGCTCCCGCCGCCCGCGCTGCTCGACGCGCCGCCGCTGGCCTGCGTGGCGAGCCCCGCCATCACGTCGAGGAACTTCACCTTCAGGATCGCCATGACGGCCAGCAGGGTGAGGTACGTCATCATGATGATGACGATCTGCATCCGGGTGCGGGACTTGCGCTCGCGTTCGAGGTCGTCCTGCGTCTCGGAAGCCTGCGCGGCCGTCGTGAGCACTGCGGAGATCTGACTGGACGCCTCCTGGGCCTTGCTGACGAGCTTGAGGGTGCGCGCGAGGCGGGGGATGTGGTACTTGTTGTTGAATTCGACGAGCGCGTCGCGCAGGCTCGTCCCGTAGTTCACCTTCGCGTGGATGACCCGGAACTCCTCGGCGAGCTTCCCCGAGGACGTCTCGGAGACCGTCTGGATAGATTCGAGGAGGGTGAGGCCGGTGTCGTTCGCAGAGGAGAGCTTTCGGAGGTCGTCCGAGAGGTTGTTGACGACGCGTCGACGCGAGCGGAGGTTCCACATCCGGAAGACCGCGAGCGGGAGAAAGACGATGTACAGCGGCACGTAGACCCACACGAACGTCCCCGCGATCGGGTTGGCCTCCATCCGGGCGAGACTCGTCGGCGCGGTTCCCTGCGCGACGGCGAGCCCGAGGATGACGAGCGCGACCGGGACCGTGAGACCGAGCGTGTAGAGCGGGTGGCGCTTGAAGAACAGGTGGGGATGCGTGAGGAGCCACTTCGCCTCGTGGGTCCCCTCGCGGCTGTAGATGCGCTCGAAGAGCCTGCCGTTCCCGCGGAAGCGTTCGATGAGGCCGAGGTTGAAGAGCCCGGGTTCGCGGCTCGTCGAGGCGGCGTCGCCCTCCTCTCCCTCGTTGAGACGGAGGTAGCCGTCGCCGGGTTCGTCCTCCTTCACCGTCGAGACGAGGACGAGGAAGCCGACGCCGACCAGCGGGATGAGCGCGTACACCGTCCCGTAGAGGAGCGTCGTCTTCGAGTCCCCCATCATGCTCATGATCACGAGGATGATGATGAGGAGGAGCGGGAACAGCGAGAGCGTCATGTACATCTCGCCGAAGAGCTCCAGGGTGTCCAGGGTGAGCTCCTGTTCCTGTTTCGCCGTCCGCATGTGCTTGTCCTTCTTATCGGAGAGGAAGTCCGTCATGTCGCCCCCGCTGTTGACGATGGAGAGCATGTCCGTGAGGAACTGTCCGAGTTCGTCCGACGGCGTCTCCATCGAGCGGTTGCGCACCGCGCTTCGGTAGTCCGTATCGAAGTATTCGGTCTCCTGGACGATGCTGCGGAACTCGAGGGCGACTTCGCCGTACGTGTCGTCCGCCTTCGCCATCGCGGAGAGGATCTCCAGTTGGTTCATCCCTCCCATCGAGAGGGCGTACATGAACGCGATGGCGTCCGGGAGCAGCATGTTGATCTCGCGTTTGCGCTCGCCGGCCTGCATGTACGGGACGCCGACGAGGCCGCCGAACCCCGCGGCGAACCCGATCGAGCCGAAGAAGATCCCGGTCAAGAGCACCAGCGCCGGGACCTTGATCGCGTTGATGACCGCGAGCAGCGCGTCGTTGGCGACGTAGAGGCCGATGATCGTCTCCGTGTTGATCACCGTCACGAACAGCACCCAGCCGAGCAGCGTCCCCACGATCCAAAAGAGACCCCCGACGATCGCGCCGACGCCGAGCGCGCGCGAGAGGAACAACTCGACGGTCTCGTCGCGGCGCGCCTCGGCGAGCGTCGTCTCGACGCTGGCGACGAAGTCGCTCGAATCGTCGAACAGCCACTGATAGAGCGGGAAGAAGGCGTCGCCGAGCGCGTCCGACGAACTGTAGCTCGCGTCGCCGAGGCTCATGCGTCCGACGCCCCGGTATCCGTGTCGTCCGTCTCGTCGCCCGTCACGCCGTCAGCGGCCGAGGGCTCGCCGCCGTCCGCTTCGGCGTCGCGTGATCCCGCCGCCTCCTCACTGGCGGCCTCGATTGTCGGCGTGTCGCCGCTGTCGTCGACGACGAGGTCCTCGTCGGCGGCGCTCGCCGCCGCCTCCGAGAGCGCGAAGCTGATGTCCGGGGCCTCCTCGCCGCGGTACTCTTCGAAGAGGCCGTCCTCCGCGCGCGCAAGGATCTCCCCGGCCTCCTCGTAGACGTCCTCGGTCGGGTCGGGACGGGGAACCATCTCCTCTTTCTCCGGGTCGACGTCGATGAGGACGGACTCCATCCCGCGCAGGTCATCGAGGCTCGCCGTGAGCGCGTCGTTCGCCAGCAGCGTCAGAATAGTGTCGGGATCCGCGATGTACGCCTGAAGCGTCGCCGCGACCTGCGTGTAGTCGCTGAGCCCGTTGCGGACGAGGTAGGCGAGGACGACCTGTCGCTCGAAGACCTCGCGTTCGAGGCGATCGCGCGACCAGCCGCGGTCGAACTGGATCTCGTCGAGGGTGTTCGAGTCCGTGAGCTGGCGGAACTCGTCGCCCTCCGGTTCCCACTGGAAGACGTCGCTGACGTTGATCTCGTCGTTCTCGGCGTCGTAGCGGTTGATCTCCGTGATGTTCCGGTTCCGGCGGACCTTCCGGCCGTTCACGCGGGTCTGCGCCTGAATGGAGACGAGATCGAGGGCGGTGAACAGCGTCTTCGAGACGTTGATCGGCTCCGTCGTGAAGCGCTTGAGCACCTCCCCGACGTTGTCCGCGTGGAAGGTCGTGTACGTCGTGTGGCCGGTGCTCATCACCTGGAAGAGCGTCCGGCCCTCCTCCCCGCGCACCTCGCCCATGACGATGTAGTCGGGCCGCTGGCGGAGCGCGGCCTCCAGCAGATCGAACTCGTCGATGTCGCCCTTCTCGTCCTCGCCGAAGCTCGGACGGGTCACCGACGCGACCCAGTTGCGCTGCGGGAGCTCGACCTCCCGGGTGTCCTCGATGGAGACGATCTTCGCGTTGGACGGGATGAACAGCGACACGGCGTTCAGGCTCGTCGTCTTCCCCGACGCCGTCCCGCCCGCGAAGATGAGGCTCTTGTTGTTCTCGATGCAGAGCCAGAGGAACGCCATCTCCTCCAGGGAGAAGGTCTTCCAGTTGATGAGGTCCACCGGCGTGAACGGGACGTCCTTGAACTGCCGGATGGTGTAGTTCGTCCCGTGGTCGCTGACCTCCTGCCCGAGCGTGAGCTGGGCGCGCGAGCCGTCGGGGAGCGTCGCGTCCACCTGCGGTTGGCGCTTACTGATCCCCTTCCCGGAGCGCTGGGCGAGCTTCACGACGAAGTCGTCGAGGCTCTCCTTGCCGTGGTAGACGTTCGTGATCAGCTGCTCGTAGTCGGAGTGGTACGCGAACACCGGGGAGTTGTAGCCGTCACAGGAGATGTCCTCGACGTTCACGTCGTGTTTGATGCCGTCGATGCGCTCGTAGCCGATGAAGTCGCGCTTGAGGTAGTAGAGGAGCTTCTCCACTTGGTACTGCGTGAGGGTGTCCGTGTCCTCCGCGAGCACCGCGGGCTCGGGACGCGCCGCGATGCCGTCGAGCGCCGCCGGGACCTCCGAGCCGTCTCCCTCGTCGCCCGTTTCCGCGTCGCCCTCACCGCCGCTCAACAGCCCCTTCACGCGCTCCAGCGGCGAGGCGTCCTCGTCGCCGTCGAGGGCGTCCCGGAGCCGATCGGCCGCCGAGCGGGAGTCGTCGTCGCTCCCGTCGCCGTCCGCGTTCGACGCCGATCCGTCGCTCGTGCCGTCACCGTCCGCCTCGTCGTCCGCATTCGCCGTCGTTTCGTCGACCTCGGAGCCCGTCGAATCGCCGCCGTCCGTTACGCTCGGCGCGGTGTCGTCGGCGTTCTCTCCGCGATCGACGAGCGAGCGAAGCCGCTCGGTGACCGGCACGTCGTCGGTCGCGTCGCCCTGCCCCGTGAGCGTCTCGACGAGCGAGCGAAGCCGCTCGGCCGCCGACGGGCCCCCGCGCGTCTCGGCGTAGATGTCGTATCGTTCGAGCAGGTCGCGGGTCTCGCGCTCGATGACCGCGCGGCGCTCGTCCATCGTCCCCTCCGCCGCGACGTCGCCGCTCGAATACTTGATCGCGGTGCGGAGCTTCCCCGTCAGGAACTCTTGGAGGTCGTCCTCGATCGCGTTCCGGTACGGCTCGACGAGGTAGTACTTCATCTCGTTCTCCTTATCGGAGTGGAAGAGGACG
The DNA here is from genome assembly GCF_017874695.1 of Halarchaeum nitratireducens. Taxonomy (NCBI): domain Archaea; kingdom Methanobacteriati; phylum Methanobacteriota; class Halobacteria; order Halobacteriales; family Halobacteriaceae; genus Halarchaeum; species Halarchaeum nitratireducens. The sequence continues at coordinate 89,667 of NZ_JAGIKY010000012.1, read as the reverse complement.
ACGAACGCGTACGGCTTGTTGACCCAGTAGCGCTCGACCTCCGAGAAGTGGGTCTTCTTCGGCGTCGCGACGGCCTTCTCCAGGTCGTAGCGGTTGGCCATCGTCGTGTTGCCGTGGACGTCGGAGAAGAACGCGTCCTCGTCGACTTCGGCCTCGACGTCGATCGTCCGCTCGTCGACGACCGACTCGATCGCGGTCGCGGCGTCGGCCCCGCGCGCGAGGACGTCTTCGAGGTCGTCGCGCTCGAACCCGAGGTAGTCCGCGGGGTCGAGCGCCCCCTCGGCCTCGTCCTCGTCGCGGTGTTCGGCTTCGAAATCCGCCCACGTGTACTCGTCCTTGGCGACGCGTGGGCCGTCGTCCGCCGCCGGTGTGGTGGTCGCACCGTCGACGTCGTCGGTCGGGCCCCCCGCGCTCCCGACCGCCGCGTCGTCGGCGTCGTCCGTGGACATCATGCAACGTTCGGCAATCTACTTGAAAAACGTTTGTGGCCGACTCACCGCGCGATCGGATCCGCTTCGATAGCACTTAACTCGCGGGCGTCCGATGACGAGTGCATGGAAGACGTCTTCATCGCACGCCTGATGACGGCCGGAGCGACGACCGTCACCCCGGAGACCTCCGTCGAGGAGGCCGCGCAAGTGATGCTCGATCAGGGGATCGGCTCCGTCGTCGTCGTCGACGAGGAGGGACGGCTCGCGGGGATCCTGACGACGACTGACTTCGTCCGCATCGTCGCGGAGCGCCAGCCGAAAGACGAGTCGACCGTCGCCGAGTTCATGACCACGGACGTCGTGACGGCGAGCGCACAGGACGTCGTGACCGACGTCGCGGAAAAGCTGCTCGAACACCGGATCCACCACATCCCGGTCGTGACCGACGACGACCACATCATCGGCATCGCGACGACCACGGATCTCACCTCCTACGTCACGTCGCTCGAAGAGTACGAATAGCGACCCGCGGCCCCACGAGCACGACGCCGTCGTCGGTTCTCGCGGCGTTCGATCCCGACGCGGAGCGTCGCCGACGCCGCGCGGGGCGTGCCCCGTACCGGGTGCGTCGACACGAGCGGGACGGGGACAACGCTTAGGCGGGGGGCACGCGTCCGATCCGACACCATGGCCGACCTCGAAACCACGACCGTCTCGACCGAGGGACACGTCGCGTCGTCCCGACTCGGCGACTTCCGCCTCACCACCGGCGCGGACGGCGACGCCGGCCCGAACCCGAGCGCCGTCCTCCTCGCGGACTACGCCGCCTGCTACGTCTCCGCGCTGCGCGTCGCGGCCGCGGACGCGGGCCACGACGACCTCGGGGAGATCCGCATCGAAGCCGAAGCGGACCGAGCGGACGGGGTGCTCGACGCGATCCGCTTCGACGTCGCCGTCGAGGCCGCCATCGACGCGACGGACGCGAACGCGCTCGCAGCGGACGCCCTCGACGCGAGTCACGTCGGCGCGGCGCTTCGTGAGGGCCTCCGCGCCGACGTCTCCGTCGAAACGGACGCCGTCTGAGCGCGGGATCGTAGCCGCGGCCGGCGGTTCTCCCGCAGGGCAAGAGACAAACCACCCACGGTCGTATCGTGAAGTATGGCAGATTGGAAGGACCGCGTCGTCGGCGAGCGCATGAGCGTCGACGACGAGTTCGGCGAGCAAGTCGAGGCGTCCTCGTTCTCACGCCAGCAGTGGGGCCTCATCATGACGGCAGTCAATTTCCGCATCGAGAACCCGGACGATCCGGAGACGGCGCGTCTCACGGTCGACACCGGGAAACTCCCGCAGGTGATGCCCGAGATCGACAACGTCGAGAAGCAGATGGCGTCGATGGGCGCCGGCGGAAGCGGGAGCACGTCCTCCGGCGAGGGGTTCCTCGGCGGCGTCAAGCGCGCACTCGGCTTCGGCGGGGGCGACGAGGACGAGCGCTACGAGGAGGCCGAGACCCTCGTCCGCGAGTACGCGTCGCTCCTCCAAGAGCGCCTCGAAGAGAACGGTCGGTGGGCGGAAGCCTGCCGCGTCGCCGCTAGCGACGAGTAACGCGCGCTCGGCTTATTCGACGTCGCCGCCGTGGAAGATCGTCAGCTCCTCGGCCTCGTAGATGTCGATCAGTTCGTTCACGATCTCGTCGTACGACTCGTCCTCGGTGCGGAGGCCATCGAGGCGCTCGATGGTCTCCTCGTCGAAATGCACTTTCGGCATACACCGACCGACGTGGGCGAGGGGGATAAATAGACGGGCTCCGCCGCGAAGCTTTGAGGTGACTGGCCGCGACAGTAGCCGTATGAGCGACGGCTTCGGTCTCGACTTGCGGAACGCGGAGGACCAGATCGACGAGTGGGACGTCGAGGGCGGGGCGGACGACGTCGTCCTCGGGGTGCTGAACGGCGAGACGCCCGACGCGGAGTGGTTGGCGGCGCTCGAGGCCGGCCGCGTGCTCGTCCTCGCCGTCGACGGCGACCTCAACGACCTCGCGGCGGGGTTCGCGGGCCCGGCGAAGGACGCGGGCGCGACCCTGATGCACTTTCGGGGCTTCCTCGTCGCCACGCCGCCGGGGGTCTCGCTCGACACCACGCGGCTGTAGGTCGTTCCGCAGTCGCTTTCACGCTCCCGCCCGAACGCGGGCGTATGAGTGACGAAGCGGTCTCGCGGCGGCGCGCGTGGCTGATGGCGGCGCGCCCGCACACCTTCCCGGCCGGGATCTCGCCGGTCGTGGTCGGCGTCGGCGTCGCGTACGCGCTCGGCGTCTTCGCGGCGCTGCCGGCGCTCGCGGCGCTGGTCGGCGCGCTGCTCATCCAGATCGGCGCGAACTTCGCCAACGACTACTACGACGCGATCAACGGCGCGGACACCGAGGAGCGCGAGGGGTTCACTCGCGTCACCCAGTCCGGGCTCATCGAACCGGGATCGGTCAAGCGCGCGATGTACCTCGCCTTCCTCGCCGCGACGGTCGTCGGGTGCTACCTCGTCTCCGTCGGCGGCCTCCCGATCGTCGTCGTCGGCCTCGCCAGCATCGTCGCGGCCGTCGCCTACACGGGCGGTCCGTTCCCCTTCGGCTACCACGGCCTCGGCGACGTCTTCGTCTTCCTGTTCTTCGGCGTGATCGCCGTCGTCGGCACCGTCTACGTGCAGGCCGCGGCGTACGCGCCCGCGTTCCCGCTGACGCCCCCGCCCGGCACGCTCCCGATCGCGGCGGTCGTCGCCAGCGTCGGCGTCGCCTGCATCTCCACCGCCATCCTCGTCGTGAACAACCTCCGCGACATGGAGACCGACCGCGAGACGGGCAAGTACACTCTCGCCGTCTACATCGGCTACACGTGGAGTCGCGTCGAGTACGTCGCGCTCCTCGGCGTCGCCTACCTCGTCCCGTGTTGGTTCGTGGCGAACGGGTTCGGCCTCGGCACCCTCCTCCCGTGGCTCTCGATCCCGCTCGCCGCCTCGGTCGCCCGAACGGTCTGTCGACGCACCGACGCCGACCACCTCGATCCGGCGCTCACCCGGACGGGTCAGGCGCTCGCGCTCTACTCGGTGCTGTTCGCCGTCGGGATCGCGCTGTGAACGTCGAGCCCTTCTCCCTGCCGCTCGCGGACCCCGTCGACACCGCGCGCGGGACGGTGAGCGAGCGCCGCGGCTTCCTCGTGACGGTCGAGCGCGACGGCGAGACCGGCGTCGGCGAGGCGACGCCGCTCCCCGGGTGGACGGAGTCGCGCGAGGCCTGTCGGTCGGCGCTCGAACGCGCCGCCGCGACGGACGCGAGAGACGAGGCGCTCGCGGCCTGTGAGGGGGCGCCCGCGGCCCGCCACGGCGTCTCGCTCGCGTTCGCCGACGCCGCGGCGCGCGCCCGCGAGCGTCCGCTCTACCGACAGCTCGGGGCGGACGGACGCGTCGAGCGCGTTCCGGTCAACGCGACGGTCGGCGACGCCGACCCGGCGACGACCGCCGCGCGCGTCCGCGGCGTCCTCGACGACGGCTTCCGGACGGCGAAGCTGAAGGTCGGCGCGCGGTCGCTCGCCGACGACATCGCCCGCCTCGACGCGGTGCGCGCGGCCGCCCCCGACGCCGCGTTGCGCGTCGACGCGAACGGCGCCTGGGACGTCGGGACGGCGCGGCGCGCGCTCGACGCCGTCGGCGACGTCGAGTACGTCGAACAGCCGCTCGCGGCCCCGTCGCTCGACGAACACGCCGCCCTCCGCGACCGCGGACGGATCGCGCTCGACGAGTCGGTCGCGGCGGCCGGCGTCGACGAAGTGGTGGCCACCGACGCGGCGGACGTCGTCGTCCTGAAGCCGATGGCGCTCGGCGGCGTGGATCGAACGGTCGACGCGGGTCGGAGAGCGCGCGCGGCGGGCGTCGAGCCCGTGGTGACGACGGCCTTCGACGCCGTGTACGCGCGGACGGCGGCGGTCCACGCCGCGGCGGTCCTCGCCCCGCTTCCGGCGTGCGGGCTGGCGACGGGCGACGCGCTCGCTCGGGACCTCGCCGCCGATCCCGCGCCCGTCGCCGACGGTGCGATCGCCGTCCCACAGGGAAAGGGCAATGGCGTCGCCGGGCCTCACGTCGAGTAGATGCGCGACCTCCTCGCCACGCGGGCGCGGGCGTCCCCCGGCGACGCCGCGCTCGTCGACGACGCCAGCGGGCGCGAGTGGACGTACGCCGCGCTCGACGCGGCGGTCGACCGAACGGCGGGCCGACTCGCCGCGCTCGGCGTGACGCGCGGCGACCACGTCGGCGTGCTGATGGAGACGCGGCCGGCGTTCGTCCGTCTCGTCTTCGCCGTACAGCGCCTCGGCGCGACGCTCGTCCCGCTGAACGCGCGCCTCTCGCCGAGCGAACTGGAGACCCAGCGCGAGCGGGCGGACCTCGTGTTGCTCGTCTGCGAGGACGACACGGCGTCGGACGCCCGCGCCGCGTCCGGCCCGGTCCCGGTCGCCGCCGTCGACGACCCCGACGCCCCGGACGTCCGCGCCCTCGACGAGTGCGTCCCCGACACCGTCGCTCCCGCGGAGTGGGGGCTAGAGGATACCCTCGCGCTCCTCTACACGTCGGGGACGACCGGCGACCCCAAGCCTGTGACGCTGACGTTCGGGAACGTCGTCGCCGCGGCGGGCGCGAGCGCGTTCGTGCTCGGCGTCCTCCCCGACGACCGCTGGCTCTGCTGTCTCTCGATGTACCACATGGGCGGGCTCTCGATCCCCCTGCGGTGCGCGCTCTACGGGACGACGTGCGTCCTCCAGCGCGGCTTCGACGCCGAGGAGACGGCGCGCGCACTCGACGAGCACGACTGCACGGGCGTCTCCGTCGTGCCGACGATGCTCGATCGACTGCTCCGGGCGGACCGCACGCTCCCCGACTCCCTTCGGTTCGTCCTCTGCGGGGGCGCGCCGACGCCGACGGACCTCGTCGCGGCCAGCGAGGACGCGGGCGTGCCGATCCACCCCTCGTACGGCATGACGGAGACGACCTCGCAGATCGCCACCGCGCGCCCCGCGGAGTCGTACGCGAACCCCGAGACGGTCGGCCGACCGCTCTTCGGGACGACGGTGACGGTCGTCGACGACGCGGGAGACCCGATCCCGGCGGGCGAGACGGGGGAGCTCTGCGTGGCCGGCCCGACCGTCACGCCGGGCTACTACGACGCGCCGGCGGCGAACGAGGCGGCGTTCGGACCGCACGGTCTCCGCACGGGCGACGTCGGCTACCGCGACGACGCGGGGCGGATCTACGTGCTCAATCGCCGCTCGGATCGGATCATCACCGGCGGTGAGAACGTCGATCCCGGCCGGGTCGCGGAGGTGGTCCGATCGCACCCGGGGGTCCGCGACGTCGCCGTCGTCGGCGTCGACGATCCCGAGTGGGGCGAGCGCGTCGCCGCGCTCGTCGTCCCGGAGGACCGGGCGACCCTCGAACGCGACGCCCTCGAAGCGCACTGGGCGGACCGGCTCGCGGGCTTCGCGCACCCGCGAACGGTCGTCTTCGTCGACGCCCTCCCGCGGACCGCCTCCGGGACGGTCGATCGCGCGGCGGCGCGCGAGCGCGTCGTCGCCGCGGCCGACGACCTTTAAGCCGATCGGCGGCCTATCCGTCTCCCGTGTGTACGCTCGCCGTCGCGTGGCGCGTCTACGACGACGCCCCCGTGGTCGTCGCCGCGAACCGCGACGAAGCGACCGATCGCCCCGCGACGCCGCCGCACGTGTGGTCGGAGGCGTCCGACGCACGCATCCTCGCCCCGCGCGACGAGGAGGCCGGCGGCACTTGGACCGGCGTCACCGACGCGGGCTTCTACGTCGGGCTCACGAACCGCTGGAGCGACCTCGATCCCGGGCGCTCGCGGGGGCGCCTCGTCGTCGACGTCCTGCGCGCCGGCGACCCGGGACGCGCGCGCGCCCTCGTCGAACGCGAGGTGGCGACGCGCGACTACGCCGGGTTCAACATCGTGCTCGCGTCCGCCGAGCGCGCGTACCTGCTTCGATGGGACGGCGACCTCCGCGCGGGCACGCTCGATCCGGGCGTCACGGTCGTCACGACGACCGGCGCGCCCGACGCGGCCGGCCGGCGCGAACGGGTTCAGGACGCGCTCACCCGCCGGCGTCCCGGCAGTGCCGCGGGGTTCCGCGGACGGGCGAAGCGCGTTCTCGCGGCCGGCGACGTCGGCGCGTGTCTCCACGGCCACGGCTACGGCACCCGCTCGTCCTCCGTGATCACCGTCGGCGGCGCGATCCGCTACGAGTTCGCCGACGGCCCGCCGTGTCGCACGCCGTATCGGGACGCCGGCGGGTTCGCCCGATTGTGAGGATGAGCCGATGCCGGCAGTCGGGCGGTCGGACGGTCACATTTAAACCGCTCGCGGCCGGCGTATGCGAGTATGAGCGCCGAGGCAGAGGACCTCTCCGAGGACGAGGCGCGCGCCCTCGAACTGGTCCGCGAGCAGGGGCAGATCTACCAGAGCGAGTTCTGGAAGTCACTCGACGTCTCCTCGCGCAAGGGGAGTCGGATCGCGAAGAAACTCGAGGAGAAGGGGTACGTCGAGCGCGAGGACGCCGTCCACGCCGGGAACACGACCTACCTCATCAAGCCGATCATCAAGCCCGAGAACCTCGACTTCTCGCTGCTGATGGCCGGCGACATGCTCTCGCCGTTCGTCGGCGAAGAGGAGGTCGATCCGCGCAGCGACGCCTTCTCCCAGTGGATCATGAACCTCGTCTACGAGGACCCCGTGATCCCCGAGGAGGAGGCGGGCGCGCCGCCCGAAGAGCAGGGATAGCGCGACGGAATCCGGCCCGGTCCGGTCGTCGCCGTCGAGTCAGGGGGAGAGCCCCCAGAAGAACGCGATCCCGACCGTCGTGACCACGGAGAGGAGTAACTGGAGCGGGCCCCCCACGCGGGCGTAGTCCGAGAACTTGTAGCCGCCGGGCCCGTAGACGAAGAGGTTCGTCTGGTAGCCGACGGGCGTCATGAAGGCCGTCGAGGCCGCGAACGTGACGGCGAGGACGAACGCGAACGGGTTTCCGCCGACTTCGTGGGCCGTCTCGACGGCGACGGGGATCATCAACACGACGCTGGCGTTGTTCGAGACGACGTTCGTCACGAGGCCCGTCACGATGTAGAACACCCAGAGGACGCCGATGACCGGGAGGTAGTTCCCGGAGAGGGCGACGAGCGCGCCGAGGAACGTCGCCGCGCCCGTCTGTTCGAGGGCGATGCCGAGCGGGATCACGCCGGCGAGCAGGAAGATGACGCTCCAGTCGACGCCCTCGTACATCTCGCCGGGCTTGATGACGCCGGTGACGGCCATGGCGACGACGCCCGCGAGCGCGGTCTGGACGATGCTGAAGTCGAGCGAACCGAACGCGTCGACGCCCGTGAGAGTCGCGACCGTCCCCCACGGGACACCGACGAGGCCGACGACGCCGAGGACGATGGCGACGGCCCACGGGATCTTCTCCGTCCGGTAGTTCGGCGTCTCGGACTCGTGTGCGACGATGAAGTCCGAGTTCGTCGAGAGCCGATCGATGCTGTCCGTGGGAGCCTGCACGAGGAGGGTGTCGCCCACGCGGAGCTCGACGTCGTCGAGGCGCGATCGGATCGTCTCGCCGCCGGACCGGAAGGCGAGGACGCTGGCGTCGTAGCGCTGGCGGAACGCGGAGGTGGTGAGCGTCTCTCCGAGGAGGCTCGATCCGGACTGGATGACGATCTCGACGAGCGTCTGTGCGTCCGGGTCCGCCTCCAGCTCCTCGTCGGTCGGCGGCGTCCCGACGAGGTCGAGCCCGTCGAGTTCGCGAAGCGACGCGAGCGTCTCGCGGTCCGTGCGGATGGTGAGGACGTCGCCGGAGCGGATGTGCTTGCTGGCGATCCCCTCGAAGTACGTCTCGCCGTCGCGGACGATCTGGAGGATGTCGGCGTCGAAGCGCGCCTCGTCGATGGCGTCCTGCACGGTCTGCCCGGCGATCGGGGCGTCGTCGCGGACGACGACCTCCGTGACGTAATCCTGTAGCTCGTACTCGCTGAGGTAGTCCTCGCGCGCCGGGACGCGCTCGGGGATCAAGCGATGGCCGATCGTCATCAGGTAGGCCGTCCCGGCGACGAGCACGACGATCCCCAGCCCGGTGAACGTGAACATCGAGAAACCGCGGCCGATGAGCCGCTCGGCGACGCTCGAAGCCAACAGGTTCGTCGACGTCCCGATGAGCGTGAGCATCCCGCCGAACATGGAGGCGTAGGAGAGCGGGAGGAGGAGCTTCGAGGGCGAGGTCTTGCCCTTGTGTGCGAGGTCGGAGATGACGGGCACGAGGATGGCGACGACGGGCGTGTTGTTGATGAACCCGGAGACCGGCCCCGCGACGCCGATCGTCGCGGCGAGCTGCTTCGGCTGGCTGTCGCCCGCGAACGCCGCCATCTTCCGCCCGATGATCTGGACGACGCCGGTGCGGTTGACGCCCGTCGAGAGGATGAGCATCGCCAGCACGGCGACGGTCGCCGTGCTGGAGAACCCGGAGATGCCCTCGGCGACGGACACCTCCGTCCACGGCAGAACGGTGAGCAACACCATCACGAGGATCGCCGTGACGTCGATCGGCAGGAGCTCGGTGATAAAGAGGAAGAGCGCGAGCAGGACGACGCCGAACACGACGAGCATCTCCGTCGTGACCGGCGGTACGGACCCGGCTTGCGCTACGAGGGTCGTGATCGGCATACGGACGTGGTCGGCCGCCTCACTCAAAGCGGTTCCGGGTAGCGCCGACGGACGGGATCCAGTCCGGACGCGTCGCCCCCGATCGTGGTCGGCGCCGTCGACGCGCACCGGAACACACGCGTCGATCTCGAATCTGTCGCCGGCGATCGATCGGATCCGAACACACGCCGCAGAAACCCCCGCTCGACGAAGTCGGGCGGCATTAGCCCAGCAGCGCCGCCGCGTCGATGATCGTCTCCTCGCCGAACTTCGGCCCGACGAGCTGGAGCCCGACCGGGAGCCCCTCGTCCGATTCGCCGGCGGGAACGCTGATCGCCGGGAGGTTGGCGAGGTTCACGGGGACGGTGTTGGCGTCCATGAGGTACATCTGGAGGGGGTCGTCGACGCTCTCGCCGAGTTTCGGCGGGAGGACGGGCATCGTCGGCGTGGCGAGGACGTCGACGTCCGCGAAGGCCTCCTCGAAGTCCTGACGGACCCACGCGCGCGCCTCCTGGGCCTGCTTGTAGTACTTGTTGTGGTAGCCCGCGGAGAGGGCGTACGTTCCGAGGAGGATGCGGCGCTTCACCTCGTCGCCGAGGGTCTCGGCGCGCGTCTCCGCGAACGACTCGTTCCAGTTGCCCTCGAAGCCGCCGGACTCGCCGTATCGGACGCCGTCGAAGCGCGCGAGGTTCGAGGAGGCCTCGCTCATCGCGATGACGTAGTAGGCGGCGACGCCGTACTCGACGGAGGGGAGGCTCACGTCCTCGACCTCGGCCCCGGCGTCGCGGTAGGCGTCCAGAGCGCCCTCGAAGACGCGGCGTACCTCGTCGTCCGCGCCCTCAACGAGCTCCGTCGGGACGCCGATCGTCAGGCCGTCGACGTCGCCGGTCGCGGCGGCCGCGTAGTCGCTCGACGCGCCCGCGTTGTGCGTCGTCGCGTCGTGCTCGTCGGGGCCGGCGATGACGTCGAGGAGCTCGGCCGCGCCCTCGACGGTCGGGGCGAGCGGCCCGATCTGTTCGAGGCTGTTCGCGTACGCGACGAGACCGTACCGGGAGACGAGCCCGTACGTCGGCTTGATGCCGACGACGCCGCAGAAGGCGGCGGGACAGCGGACGGAGCCGCCGGTGTCGCTCCCGAGGGCGTAATCGGCCTCGCCGGCGGCGACGGCCGCCGCGCTCCCCCCGGAGGAGCCGCCGGGGACGCGCTCCTCGTCGACGGGGTTCGCCGTCGCGCCGAACGCGGACGTCTCCGTCGTCGTCCCCATTCCGAACTCGTCCATGTTGGTCTTGCCGACGATGGTCGCGCCCGCGTCCGTCAGCCGCGAGACGACCGTCGCGTCGTAGGGGGGCACGTAGTCCGCGAGCATCTCGGAGCCGCAGGTGGTGCGGACGCCCTCGGTCGAGATGTTGTCCTTGACGGCGACCGTCGCGCCCGAGAGCGGCCCCTCAGCGGCGCCCTCGATCTTGACTCGGGTGACGAAGGCGTTGTGTGCGTCCGCCATCTACGACACCTTCGGCCCCTTGAAGAAGCCGTCCTCGGTCTCGGGGGCGTTCTCCAGCGCCGCCTCCTGATCGAGGCTCTCCGTGACCTCGTCGGGACGCATCACGTTCACGAGGTCGGGTTCGGCCTCGACGTCCGGGACCTCCTCTAAGGTCTCGAAGTGACCGAGGATCTCCGCGAACTGGTCCGCGTACCGTCCGACGTCGTCCTCGTCGAGGGCCACGCGGGCGAGGTCTGCGACGTGCCGAACCTCGTCGGCGTCGACGGTCGAATCGCTCATGGTCGCCCTGCGTCCCGCGTTCGTCTAAGCGTTTCGGAAGACGCGACGGGGGCAGTAGGGGCGATACGGACCGCGAACAGTCATCAAGCTTATGCCGCCGCCGCACGATACACTAGTGAATCACGGCCCGTTCGGCGGCGGGAGCCGAGTGCGACCAGTTCGATACCACCATGAGTAACTCACGTACACGACGACGGGAGCGACGGCCGACGCAATCGGACGAACAGGAGCGAGAACAGGAATCCGCAGCCGACGAGGAACTCGTCTGCCCGGAGTGCGGCGGGAACCTCGTCGTCGACGAGTCCCACGGCGAGACCGTCTGTGAGGAATGCGGCCTCGTCGTCGACGAGGACGAGATCGACCGGGGGCCGGAGTGGCGGGCGTTCAACAGCCAGGAGAAGGACCAGAAATCGCGCGTCGGAGCCCCGACGACGAACATGATGCACGACAAGGGGCTCTCGACCAACATCGGCTGGCAGAACAAGGACGCCTACGGCAACTCGCTGTCGAGCCGCCAGCGCCAGAAGATGCAGCGCCTGCGCACCTGGAACGAGCGCTTCCGCACGCGGGACTCGAAGGAGCGGAACCTGAAGCAGGCGCTCGGCGAGATCGAGCGCATGGCCAGCGCCCTCGGCCTCCCGAAGAACGTCCGGGAGACCGCGTCGGTCATCTATCGCCGCGCGCTCGACGAGGACCTCCTCCCCGGTCGCTCCATCGAGGGCGTCGCCACCGCCGCCCTCTACGCCGCCGCCCGACAGGCGAGCACGCCGCGCTCGCTCGACGAGGTGACGAACGTCTCGCGCGTCGAGAAGGACGAGATCGCGCGCACGTACCGGTACGTCGTCCGCGAGCTCAGCCTCGAGATCGCCCCCGCGGACCCGACGAGCTACGTCCCGCGCTTCGTCAGCGACCTCGGCCTCAGCGACGAGGTCGAACGCCAGGCCCGCGACCTCCTCGAATCCGCGAAGCGCGAGGGCATCTACTCCGGGAAATCGCCCGTCGGCCTCGCCGCCGCCGCCGTCTACGCCGCCGGCCTCCTCACGAACGACCGCGTCACGCAGAACCAGGTGAGCGAGGTGGCGAACATCTCCGAGGTCACGATCCGCAACCGCTACCACGAGCTCCTCGAAGCGCAGGACGACATCCCGGTCGAGGCGTAGGCCCGACGCGCCGACGGCGCGGTCCCTCTCTCCCCTCGTTTTCGCGTCGACAGACGTTAGGCCGACGCGCCGATGCGTGGTTCGTATGGAGACCACTCGCCACAACACCGCCACCGTCTACGTCGTCCATGACGGCGCGACGGCGCTCCACGAACACGACCGCCTCGGCCTCTGGCTGCCGCCGGGCGGCCACGTCGAGCGCGACGAACTCCCCCATCACGCCGGCGAGCGCGAGGTACGCGAGGAGACCGGCCTCGACCCGACGCTCCTGCTCGCAGACCCCGAGATCGAGACCGGGGTCGTGCGATCGCTCCCCCAGCCCGAACACCTGCTCTTGGAGGACATCCACGCCTACGAGGGCGGCGAGGTCGGCCACCAGCACGTCGACTTCGTCTACTTCGCCGCGGTCGACTCGCGGGCGATCGACCCGGACGGCGACGAGCGCGACCCCGAACACTGGGAGTGGTTCACGCCCGAACGGCTGCGCGAGGCGGACGTCGGCGACGAAGTCGAGACGATCGGGATCGAGGCGATCGAAGCCGTCGGCGAGCGCTAACGCCCCGTTCGGAGCTGCCCCTTCGCGTCCGTGAGCCAGCCGAGCGTCGCAGCGACGGCTACGTCGAAGGAGAGCACCAGGACGCCGATGGTGAGGACCGCGACGACGACCCGGTAGGGCGCGTCGACCGGGACGAGGGTCACCGAGAGGAAGCCCGCGACGACGCCGACAACCCCGAACAGCCGGTCCCAGACGCTCGTGCCAAACGAGTCGACGCGCGCGCCGACGGCGGCGTGGACGCAGCGCAGGAGGTAGGCACCGACGCCGTAGAGCGCGCCAAGCGCGACGGCGACGTAGAGCGACGGGAGGACGAGCGTGTAGAGGCCGGCGCCGACGGCGACGCCGGCGAAGAGGCCGAGGCCAACTGACGGGGCGTCGGTGCGGAAGACGTTCACGCCAGACGTGTCAGACCCGGCACGATAAAAACCCCCGCTCAGAGGAGTTCGCGCAGACGGTTTTTCACGCGGCGTTTCGCACCGCCGGCGGCCTGCCGGAAGCTGACGTGCCACGGCGTCCGACGGCCCTCGACGCTCGTGCGACCGTCGCGGATCGCGTCGAGTATCGCGTCGAGATCGGCGCGTTCGGCGTCGACGCGCGTCACCGCTTGACCGACCATCTCGGCGATGTGGGCGTCCGATCCGGCGGTCATCGGGAGGCCGTGCTCGCGGGCGAACGACTCGGCCTTCCGGTTCGCACGGCCGGTGAGGAGTCGGGAGTTGTACACCTCGATGGCGTCGGCCGAGGCGAGTTCGGCGTCGGTGACGCGTGCGGCGACGCCGCTGCGCGACCCCTGGAACGGGTGAGGGACGACGGCGATCCCGCCGGCGTCGCGGATGTGTTCGAGCGTCTCCGCGAAGGGGCGGCCGACCGGGACGGGCTCGCGGACGCCGAGCGCGAGGACGTGACCGGCCGCGCTCGTCACCTCCATGCCGGGGATCCCGACCAGCCCGTAGTCGGGGGCGAGCTCGGCCGCGCGGGCGCTCGCCTCGTACTCGTCGTGGTCGGTGACGGCGATCGCGTCGAGACCGACCGCCGCCGCCTGCTCTAGGAGCATCTCGACGGGATCGCGGCCGTCGTAAGAGTGCGACGAGTGGGTGTGGAGCTCGACCGACAGCACACGCGGCGCTTCGCGGCCGGCGGGCAAAAGCGCGCCGGTCCGAGGGACCGGAGGCGGACTCGCCGCCCCCGCCGCGCGCCGTCGCCACCGTCGAATATACACGACCGTGGATATAGAAACGCATAAATCCGGCCCGACGAACCATGGAGGTGAATGACTCTCGCCGAGTCGGACCGCGAGCGCGTCGTCGGGGAGCTGGGCCGCGACCCGACGCGCGCCGAGGCCGCGCTGTTCGAGAACCTCTGGAGTGAACACTGCGCCTATCGCTCCTCGCTGCCGCTGCTCTCCGCGTTCGACTCGGAGAGCGAGGACGTCGTCGTCGGTCCCGGCGACGACGCCGCGGTCGTCGAGGTGGGCGACGGGCTCTACGCCACGTTCGGCGTCGAGTCCCACAACCACCCCTCGTACGTCGACCCGTTCGACGGCGCGGCGACCGGCGTCGGCGGCATCGTCCGCGACACCCTCTCGATGGGCGCGTATCCGGTCGCGCTCGCCGACTGCCTCTACTTCGGCGGCTTCGAGCGCGAGCACTCGCGCTACCTCTTGGAGGGCGTCGTCGAGGGGATCAGCCACTACGGCAACGCGATCGGCGTCCCCACCGTCGGCGGGAGCACGGCCTTCCACGAGGGCTACGAGGGCAACCCGCTCGTGAACGTCGCCTGCGTCGGCCTCCTCACGCCCGACCGGCTCGTCACCGCGGAGGCCCAACGCCCCGGGAACCGCCTCGTGCTCGTCGGCAACAGCACGGGCCGCGACGGGCTCGGCGGTGCCTCCTTCGCCTCCGAGGACCTCGCGGAGGACGCCGAAACCGAGGACCGACCCGCAGTGCAGGTCGGCGACCCGTACGCGGAAAAACGCCTCATCGAGGCGAACGAGGAGCTGATCGACGCCGGTCTCGTCCAGTCCGCGCGCGATCTCGGTGCGGCCGGCCTCGGGGGCGCGTCCTCCGAGCTCGTCGCCAAGGGCCACCTCGGGTGCGAGATCGACCTGAACGCCGTCCACCAGCGCGAACCCGGGATGAACGCCACCGAGATCCTGCTCGCCGAGTCCCAAGAGCGGATGGTGTACGAGGTCGCCCCGGAGAACGTCGACGCCGTCCGCGAGGTCGCCGCGAAGTTCGACCTCGGCTGCTCGGACATCGGCGAGGTGACCGGCGACGGGCAGTACGTCTGCGGGTTCGACGGCGACGTCGTCGTCGACGCCCCCGCGGAGTTCCTCGCGGACGGCGCGCCGCTCAACGACCTGCCGATGACGGAGCCCGAGACGCCCGCGACCGACTACGACCTCCCTGCCCTCGACGAGGCGTTCGAGACCGTCGTCGCCAACCCGAACACCGCCTCGAAGCGGTGGGTATACCGGCAGTACGACCACGAGGTCGGCGCGCGTACCGCCGTTCGGCCGGGCGAGGACGGCGCGGTGCTCGCGCTCCACGAGCTCGCCGACGCGGCGGGGGGCGCCATGGCGACGTCGAACGGCGACGGCCGCGAAGACGGGGATACCGGCGGTGACGTCGCCGACGCCCCCGGGCTGGCGCTCGCCGCCGGCGCGAACCCGAACTGGACCGCCTGCGAACCCTACGCGGGCGCGTACGCCACCGCGGTCGAGAACGCGACGAACCTCGCGGCGGTCGGCGCCGACCCCGTCGCCGCGGTCGACTGCCTCAACGGTGGTAATCCGGAGAAGCCCGACGTGTACGGCGGCTTCGGCGCGATCGTCGACGGGCTCGCAGACGGCTGCCGCGACCTCTCCGTCCCCGTCGTCGGCGGGAACGTCTCGCTCTACAACGACAGCGAGGCGGGCCCGATCCCCCCGACGCCGACGCTCGCCATGCTGGGCACGACCGACGGCGTCGACGCCCCCGGGAGCGCACTCGCGGGCGACGGCACGCTCCTCCTCGTCGGCGACCACGACGAGACGCTCGGGGGCTCCGAGCTCCTCGCCGAGTTCGGCGGGAGCGACGCCTTCCCGGACGTCTCGGAGAACGCGGGCGACGTCGTGGCGACGCTCGGCGCCGTCGCGGGCGACGACACGACGACGGCCGTCCACGACGTCAGCGACGGCGGCCTCGCCGTCACGCTCGCGGAGACGATCACTGCCGACGCGGGTGCGGACGTCTCCGCGCCGTCGACGGAGGCGCTCTTCTCCGAGGCGCCCGGACGGGCCGTGATCGAGACGACCGATCCCGAGGGCGTGAAGGCCGCCTTCGACGGCGTCGCGACGGTCGTCGAACTCGGTGCGAGCGACGCGAGCGGGACGCTGACGCTCACCACCGGCGACGAGACCGCCGCCTACGACCACGCGGAGATCGTCGCGTTCCGCGAGACGATCGCGGCCGCGATGGACTGAGCTATCCGAGGAGCGGGAGGACGAACGTGACGACCGCGCCGACGACGAAGGCCGCCGCGCCGTAGGCGACCTGTCTCGTCGTGAACGACTGCATCGGTGACGTGGTTCGTCCCTCGTGTGTCGTGTCCATGCCCGCGTATTCTGTGGCGCGGTACTTTCGGATTTCGGTCGCTCCACAGGACGTATGTCACGCCCCGTCGAGTGTCGTCACGTATGCCCTCCAGACGCGCGATCCTCGCGGCGGCCGGCGCGAGCGCGTTCGGCACTCTCGCCGGCTGTGGCGGACGCGATGCGAGCGAGGAGACGGCGACGAACCCGACGACCGCCGCGAACGAGACGAGCACCACGACCGCGCCGGCCGATCACGAACCGTTCCCCCCGGACGCGACGTCGTTCGAGGCGGATCTCGTCCGCGGCGTCACGGTCGACCACCCGCCGCGGTTCGCGGCGACGCTGACGAACGAGGGGAACAAGGCCTTCACCGTCATGTGCGGGTTCGCGCCGCCGTTCTCGGTGACGACGCTCGACGCCGTCGACGGGGACGCGTCGCTCTTCTGCTATCCCGTGGCTCCGGAGGCCCGCCAGCACGTGCGCGCCGTCGCGCGGTTCGGGGAGAACGCGACGGACACCCCCGATCTCCCGCCCGAGAGCCGCGCCGACGAGTGTTGGCGCGTCACTGGAAGCTACGCGACGGACGACGTCGCGTACGCACGGACGCTCGCCGCAGGCGAGTCGCTGGCGTCGCCTACGACGTCTACACGTACGGCGACGGGTCGTGCCTCCCGGACGGCGACTACCGCGCGACGAGCGGCGCGTCGGCGTTCCTGGGGACGAGCGCGGACGGGCCCGAGACGAAGTGGACGTACGGCGTGACGTTCGCGTGCCGCGACGGCTCCGTGACGGGCGTCACGGGGAGCGGCGTCCGCGAGGTCGCGCTCACGGACGAGTAGAGTCGAGGAGTCGGACACCTTTTCAGGGGGTGGCTGCCTATCACGGGTATGACCCTCACGAAGCGCGTCATCCCCTGTATCGACGTCGACCTCGACGAGAACGGGGACGCGGCCGTCTACACGGGCGTGAACTTCGAGGACCTCGAGTACACCGGCGACCCGGTCGAACTCGCCAAGAAGTACAACGAGGCCGGCGCGGACGAGTTCGCCTTCCTCGACATCACGGCGAGCGCCGACGGACGCGAGACGATGCTCTCCGTCGTCGAGGACGTCGCGGACGAGGTGTTCATCCCCCTCACCGTGGGCGGGGGCATCCGGGACACCGACGACATCAAGGAGACGCTGCGCGCCGGCGCCGACAAGGTCTCGATCAACACGGGCGCGCTCGAACGACCCGCGCTCATCACGGAAGGCGCGAAGGCCTTCGGGAGCCAGTGCATCGTCATCAGCGTCGACGCGCGTCGGCGCTTCGACGAGGGCGGCGAACACTACGTCGACGTCGACGGCGAGTCCTGCTGGTTCGAGTGTACCGTCAAGGGCGGGCGCGAAGGTACCGGCATCGACGTCGTCGAGTGGGCCGCCGAAGCCGAGGAGCGGGGCGCGGGCGAGCTCTTCGTCAACTCCATCGACGCCGACGGCACGAAGGACGGCTACGATCTCCCGCTCACGGGCGCCGTCTGCGACGCCGTCTCGACGCCCGTCATCGCCTCCTCCGGCTGCGGGGAACCGAAGCACATGTTAGAGGCCTTCGAGTCGGGCGCGGACGCCGCGCTCGCCGCCTCCATCTTCCACTTCGAGGAGTACACCATCGGAGAAGTCAAGGAGTATCTCGACGAGCGCGGCGTGCCGGTGCGGCTGTAGTCGGCGTTTCGTTTAGCGGGCGTTCTCGAAGGCGGTTCGGAACTCGTTCATCTGCTCGCCGACGAGCGCGGCGCCCTCTTCGAGGCAGTCGAGCGGCTTCGCGCCCTCGGTCTTCAGCGTGAGGACGGGCTCGGTCTGACCACCGGACTGCTCGGGGTTCTGGTCGTACGTCGCGGCCGCGACGTCGTCGAGTTCGAGGAGCGCTCCCTTCAGCACGTTCATGAAGGTGTGGTCCTCGTTCGCGATCTCGATTGTGAGCTCTGTGTCCTGCTGCTCGATGACCCGGAGATCCATGCGTACACCTTGGTTTTACGGCGTTTCAACGTTGCGGTCGCGCCCGTCTCGATCCCGCCGACGTTTAAGGGCACGCGGGGCGAGCGATCCCACATGCTCTCGTCCGTCCTCCTCGCCGGCGGCGCCGGCGCACTCTGCTGCTGGCTCCTCGTCGTTGCGGTCGTCGCGTTCGGCGGCGTTCGCGCGGGGACGGCGCTCCGG
Source organism: Halarchaeum nitratireducens (assembly GCF_017874695.1). Classification (NCBI taxonomy): domain Archaea; kingdom Methanobacteriati; phylum Methanobacteriota; class Halobacteria; order Halobacteriales; family Halobacteriaceae; genus Halarchaeum; species Halarchaeum nitratireducens. The sequence goes on along the minus strand of NZ_JAGIKY010000012.1, from coordinate 71,240 downwards.
GTCGGTCTCCCGCTCGGCCCGCTCGTCGGGCTCGGCTGTGCGACCGCGCTCGGTCTCCCGCCCGCGGACGCGCTCGCCCCCGCCGTGCTCTCGGGAACGCTCGTCTCGCTCGCCTGCGTCCGCGCCCTCGACGGCGTCGGCGACGAGTGGGGCCGTCGCCTCCGCTCGCGCTTCCTCTTCGGCGTCCCGTGGGGGACGCTCGTCGTCGTCGCGGGGGTCGCGGGCTTCTACCTGTTCGTCCAGCAGGGGTGGACGCACCCGAACGATCCGCTCTCGCTGCCCTTCACGTCGTGGTCGTATCTCTACCCGCTGGGCGTCCTCACCGCGCCGTTCGCACACGCGGGCCTCTCGCACGTCACGGGCAACCTCCTCGGGACGCTCGTCTACGCGCCGCTCGCGGAGTACGCGTGGAGTCACTATCCGACGCGGCGCGGCGAATCGACGTTCGGCTCGCTTCGGACGAACCCGCTCGCGCGGATCGGCGCGTTCGTCCTCGCCGTCGCGGTCGTCGCCGTCTTGACGAGCGCGCTCGCGTGGGGCCCGATCGTCGGATTCTCGGGCGTCGTCTTCGCCTTCGGCGCGTTCGCGCTCACGCGCTACCCCGTGGGGACCGTCGTCGCCAGCGCCGCGAGCGGCTTCGCGTCCACGTTCTACTACGCGCTTCGCGATCCCGTCGTCGTCGCGTCCGCGGGCCCCTCCTACGGTGGCCCGTGGTGGGCGGGAGTCGCCGTGCAGGGCCACGCCGTCGGCGTCCTCGTGGGCGTGCTCCTCGGCGCGCTCCTCGTCGCCGCGCGCGACGAACGCCCGAGCGCCCTCCGACTCTGGGGCGCGGCGATCGTCTACGCCGCGAGCGTCCCGCTCTACGCCGTCTGGTGGTATCGAGGTCCCTCGACGTACGTGCTCTATCGCGGCCTTGGCGTCCTCCTCGTCGTCGCGCTCGGCCTCTTCGTCGCCGCCGGCGTCCGCGCCCGCTCCCGGCCGCTCCTCGACCGCGTCGACACCGGCCTGACGCGGCGGCAGGTCGCCACCCTCTGTCTCCTGTTTCCCCTCCTCGTCACCCTCGCGGTCGCCGTCCCGACCAACCTCGCCGCCGTCTCGTCCGGCGGGGGCGAGAGCGCGGCCGCGAACGCCGTCCACGTCGAGGGGTACACCGTCACCTACGCGGAGGACGTCCGGAACGAACGCGTCGGCGCGTTCGACGTCGAGCTGTTGAACGAGTCGACGAGCGTGAACGCGAGCGGCGTCATCGTCTCGAACCCCGAGCGCGCCATCTGGACGCAGGCGATCTCGGCCGGCACGCTCGCGTACTCGGGCCGCGAGTCGGTCCGCGTCGGGGGCGTCGGCTGGAGCGACACCGTCGCGGCGACGCGATCCGGGTGGGTCCCGACGGGCGCGTCGCCCGTCTACCGCGTCTCGCTCGTCGGCCCCGACAGCGAGCGGTCGCTCGCCTACACCTCGCCGAACGCGACCGCATCGCCCGTGATCGACGGGCGGAACGTCACCGTCGCCAACACCGCCGACGGATTCAGCGTCGTCGTCACGCACGCGAACGAGACGCTCGGCCGCGCGCCGCTCCCCACGGACAACGGGACGGCGACCGCCGGCGGCCTCGGCTTCGGGCGCGTGGGGAACACGCTCGTCGCCGCGCGCAACGGGACGCGCGTCACCGTGGCGACCCGCGAGACCTACTCGTAGGGCCACTCGATTCGATACACCTCGACGTCGAGCGTCTCGCGCTCGCGCGTGTGAAAGTCGAACTGCCGCGCGACGTCGAACGCCGCCGCGAAGGCGTCGGTCACCGCGCCCTCCCGGTCGGCGGCGAACGACTCCACGAAGTCGCGGCTCCCGGCGTTGTGAATCGACCACGAGACGGCGGCGAGGTCGGCGGCCGCGGCGAGGAACCGCCGATCCGCGTGCCGGTTCCCGCGCTGCGCGCCGAAGGGCGGGTTCATCACGACCGTCGGGGCGTCGGCGAAGGCCAGCGGCGGATCGGTCGCGTCCCCGCGCACCCACGATACCGGGACGGCGGGCGCGACGCGCCGCTCGTTCTCGCGCGCGGTCGCCAGCGCGTCGCCGTCGACGTCGAGGCCGACGACGCGCCGCGGTGAGCGACACGCCGCACCGAGCGCCAACATCCCCGTCCCGGTGCCGAGGTCGAGGACATCGCGGTCGAGGTCGCCGCGGAGGTCCGCGACGTGGAGGACGTGTGCCGCGAGCTCCGCCGGCGTCGGATACTGCTCGCGGGCGACGTCCGGGTCGTCGAACCCCGCGACGGCCGCGAGTCGCCGTTCGAGGGCGCGCTTCATGCCCGGAGACAAGACCGCGAGCGGAAAAGCCGCGTCGATCGCCGTCACGCCTCGTGCGATCGGTACCACGTGTGGACGATCGCGCCGACGCCGATACTGCTGACGACGAAGCTGACGAGGCCGCCGACGGCCGGGAGGGCCGCGACGACCGCCGCGAACGCGGCGCCGACGAGGAGGTGTCCCCATCGCGTCGTCTCCCAGCCGAAGCCGTCGGCGGCCCGCCCGCCGACGTAGACGTAGACGAGCACGTTCCCGACGTAGTAGACGGCGGCGCCGACGACGAGCAGCGGGACGACGACGATGATGCCGACGATCGTGAGCACGAGCAGGACCGCCACGCAGACGAACACGACGAGCGTCCCGATCCCCCAGAGGAACGACGGGACGGGCTCGTCCGCCACGACGTCCACGAGCCGCTCGACGCGCTCGCCGGCGAACGCGAGCATGAGCGCGCCGATGAGCATCGTCCCGAGGAAGGCACCCGCGGCGCGACCGCCGACGCCAAGCGCCTGTTGGACGCCGTACGGGTCGACCTGCTGGAGGGGAACGAAGAGGGGGTCCATGCCCGTCGGAGGACGCCCGAGGACAAAGCCGTTGTGTGGCCGCCGCTCCAGCCCCGGAGAGGGGCGGAGAGGAGAACGTGCGACGCGACGGCGCGAGTCGCACCGCCCCTGAGTACCAAGAACGTGGCGCGTGCACGGAACACGACGCGTGCACCGAGGCCGCGCGTCGCGCCTCGCTATCGCTCGGCGTCCGCGCCGATGTCGCGCGCCGCGAGCGCGGCGGACACGCCGCGTATATCCCACGCTCTCAAGCGATCTCTCTCGCTACGAAACCGCGCCGTCCGCTCCCGCTCGCAGTAACGCGGTTTCGACGGAGCCGCGCTCACCACGTCCCGTGGAAGGTGTCGAACTCCATCTCGTCGAGGGGCTTGTTGCCGACGGCGCACTCGTACTCGCCGGGCGTCAACATCGGCTTGTGGAATTGCGGGCCGTCGTCGGTCGTGATGCGCGGACAACCCGTGTTGACGAACGCGTCCATGTCGAAGTTCCGCAGTCGATCCGGCGTCACCTCGTCCATCGTGATGAGGTAGGCGTCGTCGTTGTTCTCGACGATCTCGTTCGCCTGCTCCCAGCGTCCCTGTCCGATCTTCGTGCAGAAGATGACGCCCCACTTCTCGGCGTCCATCGCCTTGTGGACCGACGCGTAGCGCTGTTTCATGAACTGCTCGTGGTCGGCGATCGTCACCACGTTGTTCACGGGGTCGGCGATGACGACGTTCTTCTCGGGATGCTCCATGGCGAGCCCGACCGGGTGGAACTTCCCGCCGCCGACGTAGAGCACCTGATCGGCGTCGATGTCGGCGGAGGCGTAGTTACACCCGAGGACTTGGCCCTCGTTGGTGAGGCGCTCGTCGCCGCGGCGCGTGTGAACGGTGAAGCCGCGCTCTTCGAGCCACTCGCGCATCTCCTCGAACTTGTTCATGTGCTGGGCGGTCGTGACGAGGCCGACGTCCCCAGTTTCGAGCTCCTCGGTGGCGTCCTCCATGATCGGCGTCACCTCGACGTTCGAGAACAGCGGGACGTAGATGATCTTCTCCGAGTCCTTCATCGGGGAGTGCCCGAAGTGGACGAAGACGTCCGTCCGGCGCATCATGTACGTGTCGAGGTCGCACGCGCCGTAACAGGGCTTCCCGGAGATCATCACGCGGACGCCGTCGGGGAGGAGTTCGCGCAGGTCGTCCGCGACGTGGGGCGCGCGGCGCTTGAGTCCCTCGGGGAACTGCATCCCGACCTTCTCGGCGTCGCGCTCCTCGACGGCCTCGACGATCCGTTCGAGTTCGTAATCCCACGTCCGGTCGTGTCGCAGCGACAGCCCCGTGTTCCGGAGGTCGCCCGCCGACCGCTCGTCCTGACTCATTGGCCACTCGTACTGTATCTGGCCGTATAACCTCGGCGTTTCACGGGGTGCGCGCCGCGTGCCACGCCTCCGCGCACCGCGTGCGAGCGGTGCCGCCGCCGTCGCATGCCCACGAGTCGCACACGCCTGCTGCAGACAGCACCCTTTTCAGTGACATGCTGTATGTACCCCTCGTGTCCGAACGTCAGCACTCGCAGAGCGGGGCGGATCGCGTCGGTGAGACGGGTCACTCCGCAGTGAACCGCCGGACCTTCCTCGGCGTGGCCGGTGCCGCGGCGACGACCGCGATGGCCGGCTGCAGCGGGATGGGGGGGAGCAGCGGCGACGGCACGCCGACCCTCCGCGTGACCGCGTGGAGCGGGAACTACGGCGAGCGGTTCACGCAGGCGATCAAGCCCATCTTCGAGTCGCGCTTCGACGCAACGCTGGAGGTGAACACCGGGTGGAACAGCCTCCTGGCGAAGATTCAATCCGCACCGCCGGACGACCCGCCGTTCGACGTCACGGTGACGTGCGAGCCCATCTACTACAACGGACGGAACGCGGACCTCTTCGAGCCGTTGCGCTACGACGAGAACATCCCGAACATCGACGGCGTCTACGACTACTACAAGGACGTCCGGCCGATCTCGCACGGCGCCCCCGTCGACGGCGCGCCCCTCACGATCCTCTACCGGGACGGCCTCGATCAGCCCGTGGAGACGTGGGGCGACTTCACGAGCGAGACGGTGACGAACTCCGCTGGCGTCGGCGTCGACTCCGGCTTCTGGATCTACCCGCTGCTCGGCGCCGCGGTCGGCACGGACGCCGCGCCGGGCGCGGGCGAGCTCTACGAGGAGCAGTACCACGACACCCTCATGGACACGCTGGAGACGTGGCCGATCACCGGGTGGGCCTCCTCCGGCACCGACGTCTGGCAGCAGTTCCAGAACGGCATCATCGACGCCGCGCAGTGGTACTTCGGACAGGTCTACTACGACATGGAGAACCACGAGGGCATCTCGTTCTCCATGCCGGAGGCGAACGCCGGCTACATGGACAACTGGGCAGTCGTCCGCGGGACGGACAAGCGCACGCTCGGCGAGGAGTTCATCAACATGCTCCTCGATCCCGAGGTGCAGAGCAAGTGGTCCGAGGACCACCCGCTCTTCTTCACGACGGAGGGGATGTCGTACGCGGGCGACCTCGGCGACTACCTCCCGACGACGGCCGAGGAGGCCGAGCAGATGGCCCTCCCGCGCTGGGACGACGTCGCGCCCTACTCCGAGACGTTCTCGAACAAGTTCAAGCAGATGAAGACCCAGGGCTGATGGCCTCCGTCACCCTCAGCGGCCTCCGCAAGGAGTACGGCGACCTCACGGCCGTGGACGGCCTCTCGCTCGACGTCGACGACGGGGAGCTCCTCTGCCTGCTCGGCCCGTCGGGCTGCGGGAAGTCCACGACGCTGCGCATGCTCGGCGGCCTCGAAACGCCGACGGACGGTGACGTCCACATCGGTGGCGAGCCGGTGACCGACCAACCGCCGTACGAGCGGAACACGTCGATGGTGTTCCAGTCGTGGGCGCTCTTCCCGCACAAGACGGTCCTGGAGAACGTCGCCTTCGGCCTGAAGATGGACGGCGTGAGCGAGGACGAGCGCCGCGAGCGCGCCCGCGAGATGCTCGACGTCGTCGAGATGGGCGGGTTCGCGGACCACGACCCGACCGACCTCTCGGGCGGGCAGAAACAGCGCGTCGCGCTCGCGCGCTCGCTCGCCATCGAACCCGACGTCCTCCTGCTCGACGAGCCCCTCTCGAACCTCGATAAGCGCCTGCGCGAGCAGATGCAACTCGAACTGCGGAACATCCACGACGCGGTGGAGACGACGTTCGTCCACGTCACGCACGACCAGAACGAGGCGTTCACGCTCGCGGACAGCATCGCCATCATGAACGACGGCCAGATCGAGCAGGTCGGCGCGCCCCGCGAGGTCTACGACGACCCCGTGAGCCTGTTCATCGAGGAGTTCCTCGGCGACACGAACCTCGTGGAGGCGACCGTCACCGAGACCACCGAGGCGGGCGTCGTCGCGGACGTCGCGCTCGGGACCGCGGTCGAACTCCCGACGGGCGACGCGTCGGTCGCCGCGGGCGACGACCTCACCGTCTCCTTCCGCCCGGAGGAGCTCGACGTCGAGCGCGCCGACGCGTCCGCCACCGACGGGACTCCGTCGATCACCGGCGAGATCACGGACGTCCTCTATCGCGGATCCACGGTCCGCTTCTACGTCGAGAGCGCCGGCGAGTTCCTCTTCTTCGAGCAGAGCGTCGGCGCGGACGTCGACTTCGCGGTCGGCGACGCCGTCACGGTGTCGTGGGACCCCGCGGACCTGCTCGCGTTCGCCGCCGACGGCGACCGGGTCGGCGGGGGTGGTGCGTAGTGTCGGAGTCGACCTTCGCGTGGCTCGGCGAGCGGATCAAGCGTCGGGACGCGGGGAGCGTCTTCCTCATCGCGCCGCTGGCCGCGTTCGAGCTCGTCTTCTTCGTCGTGCCGTTCCTCATCCTCGTGCGGATGAGCCTGAACGCGAACGCCGATCCGGGGTTCTACCAGCCGGCGTGGACCCTGGAGGCCTATCGAGCCGTCCTCGCCTCCGGGCTCTACAGGGACCTCGTCGTCTTCTCGTTCAAGCTCGGCGTGATCGCCACCGTCGTCGCCGTCTCGCTCGCGCTGTTCTACGCGTACGCCGCCTACCGGGCGGACGGGCTTCGCAAGTCGCTGTTGTTGTTCTCGATCATCCTCCCCCTCCTCACGACGCTCGTCGTGAAGACGTACGCGTGGCGGCCGCTCCTCGCGCCCAACGGCGTCCTCAACGACGTGCTGCTGGGCGTCGGTCTGATCGGAAGCCCGATCCAGTTCGCGCCCGGGATCGTCGGCACGGTGATCGGGCAGGTGTACATCGTCTTCCCGTACGCCGTCCTCTCCATCTACAGCGTCCTCTCGACGTTGGACTGGGACACCGTCGAGGCCGCACGCGACCTCGGCGCGTCGCGCCCGCGGTCGTTCCTCGAAGTCGTCGTCCCCGAGGCGCTCCCCGGCATCGCGGTCGCCACCGTCGTCTCGTTCGCGTGGAGCGTCGGCGCGTACGCGGCGCCCAGCCAGCTGGGGTCGGGCGCGCAGACGACGTTCGCCATGGAGATAGAGAGCCTGATGCTCACGCAGTTCGACTACCCGACGGGCGCGGCGTTCAGCCTCCTGATGCTCGCGGCGATGCTCGTCGTCTCGCTCGGCGTGATGCGTCTCCTCACCGGATCCATCGGGGGTGTCGAGGGTGTCTGAGGTCGAGGTGACGCGCGAGCGCGTCGAGGACGCGCTCTTCCGCGCGGGCTACTGGCTCCTGTTCGCGATCGTCATGCTCCCCATCGTCGTCGTCTTCGCCACGTCCTTCCAGCAGGGGGAGTATCTCACCTTCCCCCCGGAGGGGGTCAGCCTCCGGTGGTACGCGCAGTTCTTCGCCAGCGCGGAGTGGCTGAGCGCCGTCCGCGACAGCGTCGTCATCGGCGTCGGCGCGTCCGTGCTCTCCACCGCCCTCGGCGTGACGGGGTCGCTCGCCGTCCAGCGCTCGGACTCGACGCTGGCGCGCGTCCTCCCGCCCGTCATCCTCCTCCCGCTCCTCCTCCCGCCCGTCGTCATCGGGCTGACGCTCCTCATCTACTTCAACCGCGTCGGCTTCGGGAGCACCTACCTCACGATCGTCATCGCGCACGCGCTGTGGGCGACGCCGCTCGTCTTCTTCGTGATGCAGTCGGTCTTCGCTCGCTTCGACTGGGACCTGCGCGACGCCGGCATGGACCTCGGGGCGCGACCGAGTCGCGTCTTCTACCACGTCGTCCTGCCGAACGTCCGGAGCGGGGTCGTCATCTCCGCCGTCGTGGCGTTCATCGTCAGCCTCCAGGAGTTCATCATGGCGCTGTTCCTCAAGAGCTACGAGGTACAGACCGTTCCCGTCCTCGCGTGGACGTCGCTCCAGTCGTCGCTGACCCCGCTCGTCAGCGTCGTCTCGGCGTTCCTGGTCGGGGTCTCCATCCTCGGCGTCCTCGTCTCCGCGGCGCTGATGAACATCGAGTGGCTCGCCGAACAGCTCTAGTCCGGCGGGCCGGCGCTCTTCGAGGAGCGCGTGAGCGCGCTCGAAGGCGAAGTACTCGGCAGCCCGTCCGAACGACCGAAGGCGCCGACGCGCCTCTCGCTTCCGGCGTTCCGTGACGACGGCTCCCGGGACGCGTACGACGCGGCGGACGACTGGCGCCGCCGGTCGCAACCCTTAGGATCGGGGCATACACAGAGTCGTCTATGGAGAGCGATTGGGGCGACTGGCTGCCGCAGGCCGTCGCCGACGCCGACCCCGATGGCGTCGACGTCTGGTATCTCGGCTGTAACGGCTTCGTGCTGAAGGCGAGCGACGGAACGACGGTCTTCGTCGACCCCTACGTGGGCACGGGCGATCCGCCGCGCACCGTGCGGATGATCCCCGTCCCCTTCGATCCGGAGGACGTCGTCGCCGCCGACGCCGTGTTGGCGACGCACGAACACACCGATCACGTCCACGGGCCGAGTCAGGCCCCGATCCTCGAAACGACGGGGGCGACCTTCTACGGCCCCGACGACTCGCTCGCCGTCGCCGAGGACGAGGAGTGGGCGGTCGAGTACGGCGTCGCCGACGACCAGTTCGCCGAGGTGGCGGAGGGCGACACCGTCGAGGTCGGTTCGTTCACCGTCCACGTCGTCGAGACGCACGACCCGGACGCAACGCATCCGGTCGGCTACGTCTTCGAGCACGACGCCGGGACGTTCTTCCACGCCGGCGACAGCAAACCCAGCGATTCCTTCGCCGCCCTCGCCGGGCGCTTCGACATCGACGCGGGCGCGCTCGCCTTCGGCACCGTCGGGAACGTCCCCGATAAGGAGACCGGCGAACCGAAGCGCACCCGCTGGTACAACGACGAGAACCAGATCGTCGAGTGCGCCAGCGACCTCGAACTCGACCGGCTCGTCCCCACGCACTACGACATGTGGCGGGGCCTCACCGCGGATCCGACGGTCCTCCACCACCACGCGAAGAGCTTCGCGTACCCCGCCGAGCTCGAACTCGTCGAGATCGGCGATCGCTTCTCGCTCTGACGGGGCTCCCTGCGACGCATCCTCACGAAACACAAAAGCCCCCGCGTCCCGTTCGTCCGACACCGATGGAGCCAGTCACCGTCGCCGTCCCGCGCAAGGGTCGCCCGCTCGAAGCCGTCCTCGACCGGCTCGCGGGCCATCCCGACGCCCGACGGGTCGTCGACGACGTGACCGAGACGCTCCGCCACGAGAAGGCCGTCACGAAGGGGAACGCGACGGCCGCCGCGGGGGTCTACGAGCGCCTCGCGGCGTATAGCGATCCCGACGACCCCTACCGACCCGACTACACCCTCCTGCGCGACGACCGCGAGGGCAAACCCCGACGCATCGTCTTCGACACCCTCACGCTCGACGTCGCGGGCGTTCCGGTCCAGCTCGTCGGCCGGGAGGAGCCCTTCCGCGCCCTGCGCAAACACGAGTTCGCACTCGGCTTCGACAGCGCCGATCTCGTCCTGGAGGAGGTCGTCGGCCTCCGGGGCGAGCCCCTCGCCACCATCGCGGACGTCAACGAACGCATCGACCCGCAGGACACCGACGTCCGCGTCGTCACCGGGATCGGTGACACCGTATACCACACGTTGATGGGCGATACGGAGGCGCTCGACGTCGACGCCTTCGACCGGTCGTTCCTCGAAGCCTACGAGGGCCCGCTCTGCATCTCGCCGCGCTACGAGCGCCTCGTCGAGGCCGTCGTCGGCCTCGAAGCCCTCGCAGGCGTCGACTTCGTCTATCCAGCCGACGGGGAAGAAGAGGAGGCCGCCATCGCGGACGTCGGTCTCGGCGTCTACCTCACGGTCACCGGGTCGACCGCGCGCGAGCACGGCCTCACGCTCGGCGAGCGGCTCTTCCCGAGCGAAACCGTCCTGATGGAGAACGCGAGCGAGGTGAGCGAGCTGACTGAGAACGGCGACGCGATCGAACGCGTCCGCAACGCCGTCGCGGAGGGCGTCGACACCGAGCTGCCCGTCGCCTGATCCGCGGGACGAAACGCTATACGTCACGAACCCCTTCGAAGGCCTATGTCTACACTCCGATTGGACCTCCACGTCCACTCGGACGGTTCCTACGACGGCCACGAGCCCGTCGAGCTGCTCTTAGAACACGCCGCCGATATCGGGCTCGACGGAATCGTCGTCACCGATCACGACGAGATCGACGCGTCGCTGCGCGCGGCGCGCCTCGCGTCCGACTACGGCCTCGTCGGCGTCCCCGGCGTCGAGGTGTCGACGAAGCACGGGCACCTGCTCGCGATCGGCGTGGAGGAACCGCCCGACCCCGGAATGGGATACCGCGAGACCGCCGCGACGGTCAGAGACGCCGGGGGCGTCGTCATCGCACCCCACCCCTTCCAGCGCTCGCGCCACGGAGTCCGACGCCGGCACCTCACGCCGCGGGACGGCGAGCACCCCGTCGACGCGATCGAGGTCTACAACTCGATGCTGTTCACGGGATACCGGAACCGCCGCGCGCGGCGCTTCGCACGCTCGCAGGGCCTCCCCGGCGTCGGGTCGAGTGACGCACACTACCTCATGAACCTCGGGCGGGCGTACACGACCGTCGAGATACCCGATCCCGACGCGCCCGCGAACGTCGACTACGGCGACGTCGTCGCCGCGATCCGCGACGGCGCGACGGGCGTCGAGGGCGGACGGACGCCGGTCCGGCGGAGCGCGAGCCAATACGCGAAGGGAGCGGTCCGCAAGAGCGTCTTCGCGGCGACGTCGTACGCGCCCTTCGTGTCCGCGTACCCCGTCTCGATGCGGGACTGACGCCTCAGCGCTGGACGCCGAGTTCGTTCGCGCGCTCCGCGGCGAGGTTCGCCACCTGCTCGACCGTGAGGTCGGACTGGTCGGCGAGCACGCGACAGAGCATCCCGAGCTGCGTCGCGGCCGTCCGCTGGAGCGCGTGGGGGTCCTCCGTCTCGTTGCCGAAGAAGAACTCGTTCTCCTCGCTCGCGTCGAGGATGCCGACGTAGACCGACCGCAGGTCCTCGCGCTCCAACGCCTCGATCGCCTGTTCGCGGACCTCCTCGAACTCCGTCGTCGGACTGTCGCTCATGGGCACGCTTGCGGCCGGGCGGCGAAAAGGCCACGGACTCGCCGTCGAAAGTTCAAGTACCGGGACGCCTCACCGTCCCGTATGCGTTTCACGGACGCCGCGGCCCTGCGCGGGTGGATGGCCCACGAGACCCGCCGGGCCGTCACGGAGACGGCGCTCGACGTCGACCCCGCGCTCGTCACCTACGCGGTGTCGTCGCGCGCGAAGCGCCGCGCGGGCGCGTGTCGCTACACGCCGCTCCCGACGGGGACGGTCGGCGTCGAACCCGCGTGGGGCGAGCGCACGCGACTCCACCGGGAGGCGACGGTGACGCTCGCCGCGCGCGCCGCCGCGGCGTTCGACGAGGCGACGCTCCGCGGCGTCCTCCGTCACGAGCTCCTCCACGTCGAGCAGGTACAGGCCTACGGCGTCACCGACCACGGACCGGCGTTCCGCGAGCGCGCCGCCGCCCTCGACGTCCCGCTCGACTGCCCGCCGTTCGCCGACCCGGCGTATCGGCTGCGCTGTACGGACTGCAAGACCGTCGTCGGCCGACGCTACCGGCGGTGTCCGACGGTCGAGACGCCCGAGACGTACCGGACGGCGTGTTGTGCGGCGCCGCTGGCCGTCGAGGAGGTGCGGTGACGCGGGCCCGGATCCGTCCGCTTACAACACCGCGCTGACTACCCGGTAGGTATGTACGACGGCGACGGCACGACGGTCGAGTACGACACGCGGACGGTCGTCGCCAGCCTCGTCGTCGGCGTCTTCTTCGGCGGGATGGTGGGCGGCGTCGCGTTCCCCACGCTCCCCCGACTGGGGTCGGTCCTCGGTTTTTCGGCGCTCGTCGTGGGGGTCATCCTGGCGATCAACCGCGCGACGCGGATGGTCGTGAACGCGCCCGCCGGCGCCGTCCTCGACCGCGTCGGGACGCGACGGCCGATGCTCGCCGGCTTCCTCCTGGAGGGCGTCGCGCCCGTCGGCTACGTCCTCGGTCTCACGGACTGGTGGACGAACGGGCTCGCCCACCTGCTCCCGGCGAGCGCGACGGCGGCGAGCGCCGCGACGTTCGTCCTCGCACGCGTCGTCTGGGGCGTCGGCTCGGCGTTCGTCCTCGTCGGGGCGTTCAGCACCGTGACGAAGGTGACGACGCCCGAGAACCGCGGCACGTGGACCGGATACATGCGGGGCGGACAGAGCCTCGGATTCCCGGCGGGACTCGTCGCCGGCGGCCTCGTCGCCGACCTCGTCGGCTTCCGCGCGGCGTTCGCCGTCGCGGGAGTCGCCGCCGCCGTCGCGCTCGTCGTCTGCGCGCTCGTCCTCCCCGACCTCCAGTCCGGCGCCGACGGCCACGAGAGTCGCCTCCGCGACGTCCCCCGCCTCGCGTTCGGCGACGCGCGCGTCTTCGCGGTCGGCGCGACGAACTTCGTCGTTCGCCTCCTCTACGCCGGCGTCCTCCTCTCCACGGTCGTCGAGTACGCGGCCGCGAACGACATCCGCGTCGGCTCGCTCTCCGCGACCGGTGTCAGCGGCGTCGTGATGGCCGTCTGTGCGCTCTTCGCCGCCGCGGCGACGGTCGTCGCCGGCCCGCTGGCGGATCGCGCCCCGTCCCGGTCGTCCGTCGCCGTACCGTCGCTCGGCGTGCTCGGCGTCGGGTTCGCCTGCCTCGCGCTCGCACCGACGCTCGTCGGGACGATCACTGGGGTCGCGCTCATCGGCCTCGGCGTCGAGGGCGCGAACCTCCCGCTGCTCGCCTATCTCGGCGACATCAGCCCCGCGGACGACGTCGGGAAGCTCGGCGGCGTCTACAACGTCTTCGGCGACTTCGGCTCGACCGTCGGTCCGCTCGTCGCGCTACCGATCGCCACGACGTACGGGTACGCGGCCGAGTACGCCGGGTGCGCGCTGCTCTGCGTGGCCGCGATCGCGCTCGTCGCCCGCGCCGTCACGGACGACGGTCCCGTGACGACGCCCCGCACGGCCGCTGACGGCTGACTTTCCGGGTCCGCACGGTTTTTACTCGCGCCGGTCCGAGTGGGGGGCAGATACGCATGTCTCGGCGCCACCGCTCAGTGACGACCGGCCCGTCCGGGGACGGGGGCACCGCGTGAACCCGATCGCGTACGTCCGACGGCTGTTCGCGGTCGACCGTCGGGTCCTCGTCCTCGCGCTCGCGCGCGCCGTCGACTCACTGGGCAACTCGTTTTTGATCATCGTCCTCCCGCTCTATATCGCCGACGTCATCGGCGCCGCGGGCGCCGGCATCACCGTGGGCGTCGCCGGGATCGACGTCACGCTCGCCCAGAGCCTCGCCGTCGGGATCGTGCTCTCGATGTTCGGCTTCCTCAACAGCTTCGGCCAACCGTTCACCGGCCGGTGGTCAGACCGGGTGGGTAAGCGCCGCGCCTTCGTGCTCTTCGGACTCGCCGTCCTCGCCGTCACGAACGTCGCGTACGCCTTCGCCGAGAACTACGTCAGCCTGTTCGTCATCCGGGCAGTCCAGGGCTTCGGCGTCGCGTTCACCGTCCCCGCGACCATCGCGCTCGTGAACGAACTCGCCACCGACGACACCCGGGGGAACAACATGGGCGTCTTCAACACCTTCCGCCTGCTCGGCTTCGGCCTCGGGCCCATCGTCGCGGGCGGTCTCGTCCACGGCGGTCCGTACGCCCTCGGGCCGATCTCGATCAGCGGCTACAACGCCGCGTTCGCCATCGCCGCCGGAGGGGCGCTCCTCAGTCTCGCCCTCGTCGCCCTCCTCGTCACGGACCCGGAGCGCGTCGAGGCGGACGCGGGCGACGACCTCTCGATCGCCGTCCTCGATCACGAGCGCGACGAGAAGCTCCTCGATCCGGTGTTCACGCTTGGTCTCGCCTCGCTGTTCATGGCGATCGGGATCGCCCTCATCTCCGCGATCGAGGCGGACGTGAACGCGCGCCTCGACCAGACCGCGTTCCTCTTCGGCATCGAGTTCGCCGCGTTCGTCCTCGCGCAGGTCCTCCTCCAGGCGCCGATCGGCTCCGCGAGCGACGACTACGGGCGCAAGCCGTTCGTCTTCTACGGGCTCCTGTTGCTCGCGCCCTCGACGGCCGTTCAGGGGTTCGTCACCGAACCGTGGATGATGATCGTCGCGCGCTTCGTGCAGGGGATCGCTGGCGCGGCCGTCTTCGCGCCCGCGCTGGCGCTCGCCGGTGACTACGCGCGCGCCGGGCAGTCCGGAACGCAACTCTCCGTGTTGACGATGGCGTTCGGCCTCGGCGTCGCCATCGGCCCGCTGGCCTCCGGCGCGCTCGCCACGATCGCGTACGCCGCGCCGTTCGTCCTCGGCGGCCTGCTCGCGCTCCTCGGCGCCGTGCTCGTCTACACGCAGGTCTCCGATACGGTGAAACCGGGCGAGGAGGCGTCGGCGCCGTCGGGGGCCGCCGGGAGCGACTAACGGTAGAGCGAGACGTAGAGCGTGGCGAACCCGACGAGGAACGGGAGCGTCGCGCCGATGTGGAAGACGGGACCGACCGGGAGTTGGTCGGCGAGCGCCGAGAGACCGACGCCGATGCTCACGAACGCGAACCCGACGAAGGCGTACTCCAGTCGGCGCGTCCGCGCGCGCCGATACGCCCGGAAACTGATGAGCGTCAGCCCGAGCGTGAGCGCGAACGTCGCCATCCGGACGGCGACGAGGACGACCGACGCGATCGAGGTCACGACGTGAGGGTGTGTTAGCGCGCGCATAAACTTACTCCTCTCCCCCGCTCAGCTCCGTCCAGAGGTCGTCGAAGCGATCTGCGAGTCCGTCCGTGCGCTGGACGTCGACGACGTACTCGTCGCCGTCGAGGCGGATCGAGAGCGCCGCGAACGCGCAGGCGTACTGCTTGTAGTGGTTCCCGTCGTCCGCGACGGTGGTCTGGGCGGTGACGAGATCCGACTCCTCGAGCGTGTCGAGGCGCCGGTACACCGTCGGCAGTGAGACGTCGAGGGCGTTCGCCAGCTCTTTCGCCGAGCGCGGCTCCTCGTTGAGCGCGGCGAGGACCGCGCGCGACCGCTCGTCGCCGAGGGCGTCGAGGAGGTCGTCGACCCGCTCGGAGTGCACTGTTCGTCTGTCACCGTCGGGTTGGATTAAGCTTTCTCAAACGCTGAAACCGCACGCCCCTCCTTAATCCGATGAGGTCCGAACGCGAAAGTATGAAACGGACGACGGAGCGATACGGCGAGTCGAGCGCCACGGGATCGGCGAGTGCCAGCGTCGAGACGCTGCTCCGCGAACTCGGGGACGAGCGGACCCCCGGTCCGTCGACGGACGTCTCGCCCGCCCGTCTCCTCGACGCCATCCGACCGACCGAGGGCGGCGGGGGGGACTTCGCGTTCGATGAGGCCACGATCAAGCACAGCCTCGACGAGTTGCTCCTCGCGCTCATCGCGCTCCGGGGCGACGGCACGCACGGCAAGCAGTTGATGGACGACCTCGAAGGGACGTTCGACGCCGAGTTGAGTCCGGGGACGGTCTACCCCCGCCTCCACGGGCTGGAGGAGTCGGGCGCGATCGACGTCCACGAGATGGTGCGCACGAAGGAGTACACGGTCGCCGACGAGGCGGCCGCGCGCGAGCGGGTCCGCGAGGCGATGGCCCAACACCTCGCCATCGGACGCGTGCTCCAGCACGCTCTCGCCGACGGTGCGGTGCTCGCGGCGGACGACGGCTGACGCCGTCGCCGAGACGGAACTGTTTCATTCTCTCGCTGTCGACGTTCGAGCGATGCGACAGCTGCTCTGGTGGCTCATCGGCGGTTCTCGTGGCGGGAAGAACCGCCTGCGGATCGTCCGGACGCTCCAGGCGCGTCCGATGAACACCAATCAGCTGTCGAACGAGCTCGCGTTGAACTACAAGACCGTCCAACACCACCTCGAAGTGCTCGAGGAGAACGACGTCGTCACGACGCGCGGAGACAACTACGGCAAGATGTACTTCCTGACCGATCGCATGCGCGAGAACCTCGACATCCTCGAGGAGATCGCCGACCAAGCAGACATCGAGGTAGAGTCCGATGACGCGTGATCTCGCGCCGCTGACGAAGACCGCGGTCGTCGCGGCCGTCGCCGGGATCTGTGGTGCCGTCGCCGGGATCGCGCTCCCCGTCGTCCCGATGCCGCCGCCGATCGACCACCACGCGATCCTGGAGACGTTCGCCCGCGTCCAGTTCGCGGTCTCGACGTTCAACCTCGTGCTCCTCGCGGCGCTCGTCGTCGCCTACGTCCGGCTCTATCGCGGCCTCCCGAACAAGTACACGCTCAGCCTCCTGTTGACGAGCGTCGCGCTCTTCCTGTACGCGCTCTCCTCGAACCCGCTCGTCCCGATGGCGTTCGGCTTCCCACCGATCACCGGTCTCGGCCCCTTCACCTTCCTCCCGAACTTCTTCGTCGGGGTCGCGGTGGTCGTGCTCTTCTATCAGAGCCAGACGTGAGAAGCGGGCCGAATTTGGGCCTCTTCTGTGAGCGACTCCGGCGCCATCTCGGTAAAGTGCTAAACCCCTCGCGTCACTCCATCCGCACGTGAGCACGCAGTCCGATACCGACGCAGCGGAACCGCCGACTCGAACGACGCGACGAGCACGCCGCGAGGCCCGCCGGTGGTGGCGCGTATGAGGGGGCGGCGACTCGGCTCGCTGGCGCTCGCCGCGCTCGTCGTCGTCAGCGCGCTGGGCGCGTTCGCGCCGACGGCGTCCGCGGCGACCGGGAGCGGCGACGCCGCGGCGGCCACGTCGATGGGCGCGTACGTGACCATCGGGAACGTCACCGTCGAACCGGACGACCCGGTCGTCGGCGAACGGACGTCGATCACTGCGACCTTCGAGAGCGCCGAGGCGAGCACGGAGAGCGCGGAAGTCACCGAGGTGAGCGTTCGGGGCCCCTCGACGTTCGTCACCGCGAACGACGTCGGGACGCTCGGCCCCGGAACGGACCTCACCGTCCCGTTCTCGACGTCCTTCGAGTCGGCGGGTGAGAAGCGCCTCACCGTCACGCTCCGCGGGATCGCGTCGAACGGGAGCGTCTTCGTCGTTCGAAAACCGATCTACGTCGACGTCGACGAGGCGACGGTCGATCCGGACCTCAGCGCGAGCGCGACCGTCGAGAACGGCTCGTCCGTCCTGGAGGCCACGCTCGCCGAGCGCGGGACGGTCGACCTCGAAGACGCGCGCATCGACGCGGTCGTCGACGGCGAAACCGTCTCGCGGGCGTCCATCGCGGACGTCGCGGCACAGGGCGAACAGTCGGTGACGTTCGACGGGGCGGACGTCCCGACCGGCAACGTGTCGCTCGTCGCGCACTACACCGTCGCCACCACCGACGAGCGCGCGTCGACTGAGACGACGCTCCGATACGCGCCGCAGGACGCCGGGAACATGGCCATCACGGGCCTCGAAGTCACCGGCGGCGGCGGGAGCTACACGATCAGCGGCGACGCCTCGAACCTCGGGAGCGCGGACGCGAAGTCCGTCGTCGTCAGCGTCGTCGACACCGAGGCGGTCTCCGAGACGAACTCCTACTACGTCGGGGAGATCGAGACGAGCGAGTTCGCCACCTTCGAGGTGTCCGCCGACGTCTCCGGCGACGTCGACAGCGTCCCGGTCCGTCTCGACTACGCCGCGGACGGCGAAGAGTACTCGACGGTCGTCGACGTGGACGTGGACGGGACGAACGCCGCGAGCGCGAACGCGGGGTCGGGATCGAACGCCGGGAACGCCGCCGGACAGAGCGGTTCGCCGAGTCGGTCGAGCGGCGGCCCGCCCGTCCTCCTCATCGGCGGCGGCGTCATCGCCCTCCTCGTCGTCGGCGTACTCGTCTACCGCTGGCGCAACCCATGAGCGTCATCGAGCTCGACGACGTCGTGAAGCGCTACGAGAGCGGCGCGCAGACCGTCACGGCGCTCAAGGGCGTCGACTTCCACGCCGACCGCGGCGAGATGGTGACGATCATCGGTCCTTCCGGTTCCGGGAAGAGCACGATGCTCAACATGATCGGCCTCCTCGACACGCCGACCGAGGGGACGGTCCACCTCGACGGTCGGAACGTCACGGGGTTCACGGAGGACGAACTGACCGAGGAGCGCCGGACGACCCTCGGGTTCGTCTTCCAGGACTTCCACCTCCTCCCGATGCTGAGCGCGGTCGAGAACGTCGAGTTGCCGTCCGTCTGGGACACGTCCGTCGACCGGCGCGACCGGGCGATCGACCTGCTGAAGCGCGTCGGCCTCGGCGACCGCCTCGATCACACCCCCGACGAGCTCTCCGGGGGGCAACAACAACGCGTCGCCATCGCGCGATCGCTCATCAACGGGCCGGACATTCTCCTCATGGACGAGCCGACCGGGAACCTCGATCAGGACACCGGACGGACGATCCTCGAAGAGGTGACGCGGCTCAAAGAGGAGGAGAACATCGCCGTCGTGGCCGTGACGCACGACGAGCAGATGCTCGACTACACGGACCGCACCGTCCGCATCGTCGACGGGGTGATCCAGTCGTGAGCGTCGCCGACGCCCTCTGGCGCTTCCCGAGCGCGATGATGGCGTGGCGGAATCTCGGTCGTAACCGGATGCGCACCGCGCTCGCCGCGCTCGGCATCGTCATCGGCGTCGTCGCCATTTCCTCGCTCGGGATGGCGGGCGTCGCACTCCAACAGCAGGCGACGTCGAACCTCGGGAGCCTCACGAATCAGGTGTCGGTCTCCGCCGGGCAGGACAGCGACTACGACGGCGTGACCGAGGATCAAGTCGAGGAGATCAGGAGCATCATCACCGACGCGGAGGTGATCCCGCAGAAGTCGAACTCGACGACGGTCTCCTCGCGCGGTCAGGAGGCCTACGTGAGCGTGACGGGGGTGACGAACGCCGCGGCGCTCTACGACGTCACGTCCGGCGAGGCCCCCGAGCGCCTCCAGACGGGCGCGCTCATCTCGAACAGCACCGCCCGAGAGCTCGGGCTCGAACTCGGCGACCCCGTCGAGTACGACGGTCACCTCTATCGCATCACGGGCTTGATCGACTCCAGTAGCGGCTTCGGGCCGGGCGGCGGCCGCGGCGAGCTCGTCATCCCGATCTCCGGGCTCGCCGACCAGGAGCACTACGACAGCGTGACGATCATCGCGGCGGACGGCGACGCCGCGACCGAGATCTCGGAGACGCTCGACGAGCACTTCAACACCGACGGCCGCGACGAGGAGGAGATCCTCCGCGTCTCCAGCTACGCCAGCACGCAGGACACCATCAATTCGTTCCTGAACACGCTCCAGCTCGCGCTGCTCGGGATCGGCGGCATCTCGCTCGTCGTCGCCAGCGTCGCCATCCTGAACGTCATGCTGATGAGCACCGTCGAACGCCGCGGCGAGATCGGCGTCCTGCGCGCCGTCGGGATCAGACGCGGCGAGGTCCTGCGGATGATCCTCACCGAGGCGACGTTCCTCGGGACGCTCGGCGGCCTCGTCGGCGCGGGTTGCTCGCTCGTCGTCGGCGCGGTGATGTTCCAGTTAGTCGTCGGCGATCCGACCGGCGTCCTCCAGTGGGCGAGCGCGCGCTACCTCCTCTACGGGTTCGCGTTCGCTGTCTTCGCCAGCGTGCTGAGCGGGATCTACCCGGCGTGGAAGGCCGCGAACGACTCGCCCGTGGAGGCCCTGCGCGGGTGAGCGTGCACGGGGACGCCCTGCGCCGGACCGCGGCCCTCCTCGCCGTCGCACTCGCGGTCGCCGCGGTCGTCGTGCTCGCGGTTCCACGGCTCGCCGTGCCGTTCTACCCGCCGGGCGTCTTCGGCGTCCTCGTGCGCCTGAAGGTGTTCTTCGCGACGCTGGCCGTCGCCCTCCTCGCGGCGCTGTTCGTCACGTACGTGCGACTCTATCGGGAGGTCCCCACGGGGTTCAGCCGCGGCCTCGTGCTGTTCACGGCGGCCCTCCTCCTCTACGCCGCGACGACGAACCCCCTCGTCCCACTCCTGCTCGGGTTCGGTCTCTTCCACCCGATCGGCCCGTTCACCTTCCTCCCTGAGGTCTTCGCCTGCGTCGCCGCGCTCGTCCTCTACTACCAGAGCAACACGTAGTCGGGTCGAATTTGGGTCCCACTCGGGACGAATCTCGGCAATCGTACTTACCGGGCGGCCGCGAACGACCGACCGTCATGTCGACTGGCGACACGCGCCGGAACCCGAAGGCCGCGCGCCTCGAACGCCACCTCCGCGAGCGTCTCGACGGCGGGGCGTTCTACTGTAAGAGCAAGGACCTCGCCGCGGACCTGCCGCTCTCGGCGAGCCAGATCGGGCAGTTCCTCGGGGGACTCGACGGCGAGGAGACGGGGATCGTCGCGGAGCGCTGGGCGTATTCGAGCGGCACACGGTGGTACGTGCACGCGACGGACGACGGGTAGCGCCGCGAGGTCGAGGGAAAAGGGACGAAACGCGGCTCACCGCGGACCAGTAGCGCATATGCCTCCGCGTCCCCAACCGACGCGCATGAGTGACGGACCGAACCGCGGGATCGAGCGACGAGCGTTCGTGAAGTCGGCGCTGGCGATCGGCGGGGCGAGCGCGCTCGCGGCGTGTCTGGACCGCGGCGGGGGCGACGCCGACGTGCCGACCGGCTCGCCGGACGCCCGCCCGGAGCGCCAGCACGCGTGGACCGACGCGCTCGCTCGCGACGACCACGGGAACGTCGTCGAACCGACGCATCGCCTCATGCTCCTCCTCGACTACGAGGGCGAGGGCGCACCGACGGACAGCGACCGCCAGCAGGTCGAACGCGCTCTCTCGACGCTCGATCGGGCGTACGCGTGGAGCCACGACGGCCTCCTCTCGACGATGGCGTACTCGCCGGCGTACTTCGAGCGCTTCGACGCCTCGCTTCCGGCGAGCGTCGACCTCCCCGCACCCGAGGCACTGGCCTCCTTCGAGGACCCGACGCTCGACGCGCCCGACGCCCTCCTCTACCTCGCCAGCGATCACGCACACGTCCTCCTCGCCGCCGAGCAGGCCCTCACCGGCGAGGAGGACGCTCTCAACGGCGTCGACGTCGCGGCGTCGCTCCGCGGGGTCTTCTCCGTCACGGAGCGCCGCACCGGCTTCAAGGGCGACGGGACGCCCGCCGACAACCAGGACGCCGACGGCGTTCCCACCTCCCACCCCGTCTCCGAGGACGCCCCCCTCTACATGGGGTTCAAGTCCGGCTACGAGAAGACCCAACCGCCCGAGGAGCGCGTCACCATCCAGGACGGCCCGTTCGCCGGCGGCACCACCCAGCACGCCTCGTACATGCGCCTGAACCTCCAACAGTGGTACGAACAGGACGATCGCCGACAGCGCGTCGGGAAGATGTTCTGCCCCTATCACGCCGAGAACGACGTCGTCGAGGGGACGGGTGACAACCTCGGCACCGACGCCGGCATGGACAAAGCCAAGCCCGCCGGGCAGGCCGCCGAGGAGGACGGCCTCGTCGGCCACAACCAGAAGATGGTCGACGTCCGCGAGGACGGCCGCCCGATCATCCTCCGGCGCGACTTCGACTCGACCGACGGCGGCCACGCCGGCCTCCACTTCGTCAGCTTCCAGCGCGCCATCGACGACTTCGTCGCCACCCGCGAGGCGATGACCGGTGCCGACCTCGCCACCGATTCCCCCGTCGGGCAACGCACCAACAACGGCATCCTCCAGTACATGGACGTCGCAAACCGCGGCAACTACCTCGTCCCGCCACGCTCCGAGCGCTCCCTCCCGACGCCGACGGGTGACGGCGGTGCGTGAGGACGAGGCGCGGCGGCCGGGGCCCCGTCGCGCGACCCCGCCGGCGAACAGCTCTCGCCGGACGTCCCGTCGGGCGTTCCTCGCGGCGGCGGGGGCGGGCACGCTCGCCGGTCTCGCCGGCTGTTCGTCGCTGAACCTCACCAGCGAGGAGACGGGGAGCAACGGTCGGCGCACGACGACGATCGACCGGCCCGCGGCCGTCTACTACCCGACGCACGCCACCGGCATGCAGATGAGCGGCGTGCAGAAGACCCGCGGGTACGCCTGCGCGCTCACCTACACGATCCCGGAGACGTTCTGGCTCGTCGGCGGCACGGACGCCGCGAAAGCGACGCCGGCGGCCGGCGACGAACTCCACGTCATGCCGGTCGTCTGGGACGTCGAAACGGGCCAGCGGCTCACCGACGTGAGCCCGATGCTCCGGTTCGTCGACGACGGGAGCGTCGTCGCGTCGAACGCGCCGTGGCCGATGCTCGCCCAGCGGATGGGGTTCCACTACGGTGACAACGTCGCGCTCCCCAGCGGCGGGACGTACGACGTCACGGTCCACGTCGGTGCGCCCGCCGCGCGACGCACCGGCGCGCTCGCCGCCCCCGAGTCCGCGACGTTCGAGTTCTCGCTCGCGTACTCCGCCGCCGAGATCGACGCGATCTCCTACCGCACCATCGACCGCGCGGGCGAGCGCGGCGCCCTCGATCCCATGTCGATGCGAATGATCCCCGGGGGCGCGCTCCCCGCGGTCGATGCGCTCCCCGGCCGCCGCCTCGGGACCGGGACGATCGGCGACGCCGCCGTCGCCGCGACCCTCCTCGACGACGCGACGGGCTTCGGCGGGGACGAATCCGACGTCTACCTCGCCGTCTCGCCGCGCACGCCGTACAACGACTATCCCCTCCCGATGGCGGGCTTCGGCGCCCGCGTCGACGGGACCGACCACGACCTCGTCGAGACGATCGACGCCGCTCTCGGCCACCACTACGGCGTCGTCCTCGACGGCGACGTCTCGCGCGTCACGATCGGCCTCGACGTTCCGCCACAGGTCTCGCGCCACGGCGGCTACGAGACCGCGTTCTTCGACACGGCGAGCGTCACGCTCGGCGAGTAGCGACGGTAACGTGCGGATCCGCGCGCTGTGCCCGCGCTCAGGGGACGCGGCTCACCGGAGGACGTCGCGGAGGCGTCTGAGCCAACCGCGGATGCCCTCGGGGCGTTTCGTCACGATGACGGGGCTCTCCGAGCGCTGCGCGACGGATTCGGGGATCGAGCCGAAGAGGAACTGCTCGACGGCACTCTCGCGCGTCGCGCCGAGGACCGTGAGGTCGGCGTCCGCCGTCGCATCGACGATGGCGTCCGCGACGTCCGCGCCCTCAAGCAGCGTCGTCTCGACAGCGATGTCGTCGTCGAAAACGACGCGACACGAATCGGTGCCGTGGGGGCCCTCGCGTGATCAGCGACCGTCGTCGGCACCGGTGAATATCGAGATGACGTCGTCGGTCATGCCGACCCGCGAGAAGACGGTGACGACGTCGCCCGCCTGCACGTCGGTGTCGCCGCGCGGCGTGATGAGGGTGTCCTCGTCCCGTTCGATCGCGACGAGCAGGAGGTCGGTTCCGAGCAGACCGTCGTCGCCGACATCGCTGAGCGTCCTGCCGGCGATGGGCGAACCGCGCGAGACGGTCACCTCGAAGATCTCCGCGTCGCCGCCGACCTCCATGAAGTCCTCGACGGACGGTCGCTCGACGGCGCGAAAGAGATACTGGGCGATGAGACGCTGCGGATTCTCGAGGACGGTCGCGCCGACGCGACGGAAGATGTTCATGTGCTCGGGGTTCTGGACAACGGTGACGAGGGAGGGAATCTCGAACTCCTTCGCGAGCAGGAGGACCATGATGTTGGTGGCGTCCTCGTCGGTCGTACAGATGATGGCGTCGGCATCAGCGGCGCCCGCGTCTTCGAGCGTTTCCTTCTCCGTCGCGTCCGCGTTCAACACGAGGCAGTCGTAGGTCTGACTCGCGGCCTCGGCGACCTCGGGGTCGCGCTCGACGACCACAACCTCGTTCGCGGAGGCGGTCGCGAGTTCGAGCACCTGCGAACCGATCTGCCCGGCGCCGACGACGATGATGTACACACTCGTGGTGGGGCCGGCCAACCAGTTAATCGCTTGTGGTGCGGGCGGTACGGACGGCGGCGGCCGCGACGTACGTGGGGAGCGCGAGGACGTATCCGGCGGCGAGCACCTCGGTGACGGGGCCCCGTCCGAGGAGCGCGAGGAGCGCGAGGACGGAGGGACCGAGGAGGACGAAAGCGTCAAGGACGCGGTCGTCCGGCCCGGCCTCGCGGAGCGCGGTGTAGAGCGCGGGGAGACCGCTACTCATCGTCGACGCACCCCGAAGCCGTAGAAGAGCCCGCGGAGCGTGACGAGCACGGGGACGATCTCGAGGCGGCCGATCCACATGTTGAAGAGGAAGACCACCTTCGCGGGCGTCGGCATTTCGGGACCGGTGATACCCGCCGAGAGCCCGACGTTCCCCTGCGTACTCGCCACCTCGAAGAGGACGTTTTCGAGCGTGAACGACGAGTCGACGGTGAGCAGGAGCACGGCGGCCCCGAAGCCGAGGAAGACGAACCAGAGGAGGGTGATGATAGCGGCCTCCTCGAACTCCCGGGCGAGTTCGTCGCTCGTGAGCGTGCGGTCGTCGAGGCGGAACGACCGGACGGCCGAGCGGGGGTAGAAGACGCCGGCGATGCGGAACGCGGCGCCCTTCAGGAGGGTGGCGACGCGAACGAGTTTGATCCCGCCCGCCGTCGACCCGGCCGCGGCGCCGACGACCATGCCGAGCGAGACGAGGAGGTGTGCGCCCGCGCTCCACTGCGTCCCGATGGCCGCCGTCTGGAAGCCCGCACAGGAGGCCGCCGAGACGAACTGGAAGATGGCGTAGCGAAACGACTGGAAGACGGTGGCGCCCGTGCCGGTGAGGCTGACGCCGAGCGCGGAGACGGGGCCGGTCGCGGCGTAGACGCCGTTCGCGTAGAGGAGTGCGGTGAGCGCGAGTGTTCCGAGGCCGAAGAAGCCGACGATCCACCGCGTCTGGAGGTCGTCGAGCGCGTCGCCGAGGTGGCCTTGGAGGGCGAGGTAGTGGACGGGGAACGCGATGCTCCCGAGGAGCATGATGGGGACGAGCGCGAAGTCGATAGCGACGCTGTCGTAGGTCGCGATGGAGTTGTCGGTGACGGAGAACCCGCCGGTGGCGAGTCCGGTCATCGCGTGATTGAGCGCCTCCCAGAGCGGCATGCCGGCGAGCCAGAGGACGCAGACGGAGAGGAAGGTGAAGAGGAGGAAGATCCACCAGATGGTGCGGACCGTCGAGACGATGCTCGGGTGGATCTTCTCCGAGCGCGCTTCGCTCTCGTAGAGCGTCAGGCTCCCCGAGCCGGGGCGCGCCAGAATCGCCGTCGTCAGGACGATGACGCCCACGCCGCCCACCCACTCCATGAACGAGCGCCACCACTGCAGGACGCGGGGCAGTCGGTCCTCATGGACGGTCATGGTCAGCCCGGTGCCGGTGAAGCCGCTCATGGACTCGAAGAGCGCGTTCAGCGGGTGGCGGAACGCGGCGACGGTGTCGTTGAGCGCGGGCGCGCCGAAGAGGCCGGCGTGCATCGTCGCGGCGAGGAGGAGGAAGGGGAGCGCACCGAAGACGGCGACGAGGAACCACCCGGAGGCGGCGATGACCATGCCGTGGAGCTTCCCGGGTTCGGTGACGTCCGCGTAGCGCTCGGAGAGGCCGTAGCCGACGGCGAGCGGGAGCGCCGCCGAGGCGAGGAGCGCGGGCGCCGCGTAGAACTCCCCCCAGACGAACGCGACGGCGATGGTGGCCGCCGGCATGACCGCGTACACCTGGAGGATCCGCCCCAGATCGCGGCCGACCACTGCGAGTCCGCGCGTAGACATTCGTTGGCCCTATTCGTCGCCGGAGCTAAAAGGATACGTCTCAGCTCCGCCAGTAGGCGTGCGTGAGGAGCACGAGCACCGGGAAGATCTCGAGGCGGCCGACCCACATGAAGAACACCATGAGGAGCTTCGAGGCCCGTGGGAACGGCAGAAAGCTGTTCATCGGGCCGACGATGCCGACACCCGGCCCGACGTTGCCGAGGGTCGCCGCGACGGCGCTCGTCGCCTCGAACGCGGAGAGCTCTTGGCCGGGAACGCCGACGAGGAGGACGACGAGGGTTCCGAACGCGAAGATGACGAGGTAGAGGAGCGTGAAGGCGTAGATGCCGCGAATCGCGTCCTCGTCGATGACCGTCGAGCCGAGGCGGACGGGACGAACCGCCTCGGGGTGGACGGCGGTGAACAGTTCGCGACGCAGCGTCTTCAGAATCACCACCCAGCGGATGATCTTGATGCCGCCACCGGTGCTCCCCGCCGACCCGCCGATGAACATCGCGAACAGCAGGACGTACTTGGCGTGTTGCCCCCAGTTGTTGAAGTCCATGCTCGCGTATCCGGTGGTCGTCACGATGGAGGCGATTTGGAAGGTGGCGTGGCGAAGCGACGGTTCGAGCGCGTTGGTCAGCATGTCGAAGCCCGGCGTCGTGAAGAGGAGACCGGCGGTGATCGCCGTGAGGACGCCTATCGCGCCGAGGTACGTCTTGAACTCGATGTCGTCCCAGACGACGTTGAAGTCGCGGTTCCAGACGTGCCAGAAGAGCGCGAAGTTCGTCCCGGCCGCGACCATGAACGGAATGATGAACCACTGGACGACGGCGGTGAACGCCTCGATGGAGCGCGCTTCCGGGGAGAACCCGCCGGTCGGCATCGTCGTGAACCCGTGCGCGACGGCGTTGTACAGCGTCATCTCGGGCGCCATCCCGAGCTGATGGAAGCCGTAGAGGCCGACGATTTCGAGGACGGTGAGGCCGATATACATCCCCCAGAGCGCGCGCGCCGTCTCCGCGATGCGCGGCGTGAGCTTCTGGATGCCCGGTCCGGGCGCTTCCGCGTCCATCAGCTGGGCGCCGCCGACGGAGAGTTCGGGGAGGATGGCGACCGCGAGGACGACGATACCCATTCCGCCGAGCCACTGCGTCTCCTGACGCCACATCATGAGCGCGCGCGAATGCGTCTCGAAGCTGATGTCGCCCATGACCGTCGACCCGGTGGTGGTGAAGCCGCTCATCGTCTCGAAGAGCGCGTTCACGGGGAGCCGGAGCGTTGACGTCGCACCGTAGGCGGTGAAACTCCCCTCGAAGATGTACGGGAGGGCGCCGACGACGCTGATGAGGAGCCACGTGAGCGCGACCATGAGGAAACCCTCGCGCGCGCCGAGCGCGGCCGCCGGATCGGAGTGGAGGCGTTCGAGCCCCCAGCCGACGACGAACGCGATGGCGATCGCGGGGAGGATCGCCTTCAGCCCGCGCCCGTAGAAGAGCGCGAGCGCGAGCGGGAACAGCATTGGGACGGTGAGCCACCTGACGACGCGACCGGTGAGGCTGACGCTTGCGCGCCAGTCGACTCGGAGTGTCGAGCTCATATCGTCGCGGTCACCGCGTCGAGTGCGTCTTCGCGGACGAACGCGACGACGTGGTCGCCGACTTGGATGACGGTGTCGCCGCGGGGCATTACGAACTCCCCGCCGCGTGTGATGGCGCCGACGACGACGCCGTCCGGGAGGTCGGCAACCGCCTCGCGGATCGAACGTCCGGCGAGCACGCTTTCCTCACCGATCTCCACTTCGAGGACTTCCGCCGCGCCCGGCTCGACGATGGCGACGTTCTCCATGCGACGCTCGCGGGTGAAGCGCGTGATCTCCTCGGCGGTCACCTCCCGCGGGTTGATCGCGATGTCGACGCCGACGGCTTCGAAGAGGTCGACGTACGCAGGGTTGTCCACGATAGCAACGGTTCGACTCACGCCGAGGCGTTTGGCGAGTAGGGAGACGAGGAGGTTCCGTTCGTCGCTGTCGAGCGCGGCGACGAGGAGACCGGCCTCGCCGACGTGCTCGCGTTCGAGGAACTCCGCGTCCGTCGCGTCGTGCTCAAGGACGGTGGTCTTCGAAAGGGCCTCCGCGAGTTCTCGAGCGCGCTCGGGATCCTGCTCGATGAGCCGGGGGACGAACCCGCGCTCGGAGAGCAGCCGCCCCGTGAGTTCGCCCACCGAACTGCCACCGACGATGACGACGTTTCCGACCTCCTCCGCGCCCCCTTCGGGGACGACGGCGGCCGCGAACGCCTCGACGCTCCCGGGTCGGCCGATGACGACGACTTTGTCGCCCGCAGCGATGGCGGTGTCGCCGCGAGCGATCTCGACGTCGTCTCCCTGGATGACGGCGGCGAACGTCAGCGCGTCGAAACGATCGGCTTCTTGGACGGTCTGTCCGGCGAGGGGGCTCCCCTCGGTGACCTCGAACTCGGCCATCTGTACGCGCCCGCCCGCGAACGGGTCGACGTCGCGTGCCGTCGGGAGGCCGACGATGCGGACGATAGACTGGGCGGTCAGCAGATCCGTACAGACCATGAAATCGACGCCAAAGACGCCCTGTGAGTGCCGCCACGTCTCTAGGTAGGCGCGGTTCTGCACGCGCGCAATCGTGAACGCGTCGCTCGCGGTTTTCACCGTCCCACAGATCGCCAGGTTCGTTTCGTCGTCGTCCGTCGACGCGATGGCGATGTCGGCTTTGCCGACGTCCGCCGTTCGAAGCGTGTCGAGCGACGCCCCGTCTCCCTCGACCGTCAGCACGTCGTGTTCGTAAGTCAACTGCTCAACGCGCTCGGAGTCCACGTCGACGACGACGACCTCGTGGCTCTCCGCGAGGCTCGCGGCGATGCTCGAACCGACCTCGCCGGCCCCGACGATCAGCACGCGCATCGCCGACCCCTCCGTGTACACATATCGGCCTCCAAAACGTGCCGGAGAGAAGTGGGTTTCGACCGACGGATACGGTCACGAACGTCAGGAGGACGATACCGACGGGGCAAGCGCGGGCGTCTTCCTGACACCGAGGCGACACCAAGCACGCCGGTGGTCAGTCCCCACTGTCGTTCCTCGGATCGTCGTCACGCAATAATCCTGTAGCCATCAGCCGCCGGACGATCGTGACCAGTCCGTCGTGGAACCCGCGGCCGAAGACGCCCCGTTCGTGTTCCCGACCGTCCCCGCTGGTCTCGGTGACCGAACCGACCGGGACCGCCTCACGATCCACCAACAGTAGTCGGCTGATCTCCGTGTCGTCGGCTGTCGGATCGAGTCCGCACGGTGCGTTCGAAGCGACCGCGTGCGATCGTCGTGCTCCGTCTGAATGGTGTCGACGGCCTCGTCGAGGGATCGCCGCCGCGACGGACCGAGAGACCACCGACCTCCCGCGACTGCACCGGATCGTCGACTCCGACGCGACGCACTGCTCACCGGAGAACGGTCCGCGACGACCACGATCTCGTTTCGGCACGCCGAACCACCGTCTCGATTAACGGCGGCGGCACCTCGCCATCCGGTCCGACGAGCACGTCCCACAGCGCGAACGCGACGGACGCGTCGTAGCTGGTCGCACCGCGCGCTTCGACGACCGCGCCGTCGCTACCGTGTCGCGATAGTCGGAGTGCGGTCCCGGTCGTCCGCCCGATACCGACCGGACTCATTCGATATAGCGTAATGAGATTTACGAGTGGAGTGTGCGACACCGCCGAGACGTCGAGAGCGACGCCGGACGCCGCGAACACCGATCAGCCGTCGAACGCCCGCGCGGAACCTCCGCCACTACTTTATTCGGCGCGAGCGAACGTGAGACGATGCCTCGTGAACTCGGGCCCCTCCGGCGCGCGCTGCTCGCCGGTCGGCGTTTCGTCGCCGTCGTCGTCGCGTTCACGCCGTTCGCCCTCGCGTACTACCGCGATCGGCGGCGGTTCCTCCTCTTCGGCGGCTCGCGCGACGTCTCGGAGGCGACGCGTGAACGACGCGCCGCCGCGCTCCGCGAGACCCTCGTCTCGCTCGGGCCGACGTTCATCAAGCTCGGTCAGCTCCTCTCGACGCGCCCGGACGTCCTCCCACCGGCGTACGTCGAGGAGCTGGCGCGGCTCCAAGACGACGTCCCGCCGGCCGACTGGAACGACGCGCGCGAGGTGGTGGCGGCCGAGGTCGGCCCCATCGAGGAAGCGTTCGACGACTTCGATACCGCTGCGATCAGCGGCGCGAGCCTCGGGCAGGTGTACACCGCCACCTACGAGGGCGAGCGCGTCGCCGTCAAGGTCCGGCGTCCCGGCGTCGAGGCGCTCGTCGACGCCGACCTCCGCGTCGTTCGGACGCTCTTCCCCCTGCTCGTCCGAAGCGCGCCGCCGGCCCAGCGGTTCACGCTCTCGAACGTCACCACGGAGTTCGCTGAAACGATCCGCGACGAGATGGACTACGAACACGAGCGCGAGGTCCTCGAAACCGTGCGCGGGAACCTCGCGGACGACCCGGACGTCGTCGTCCCGGCGTCCGTCCCCGAACGATCGACCGACCGCGTGCTGACGATGCACTACGTGGAGGGGACGAAGATCGACGACGTCGACGCGCTCGACGCGATGGGGATCGACCGGGCGGCACTCGCCGAGCGACTCGAACGCTGCTACATCGGAATGCTCGTCGAGGACGGCGTCTTCCACGCCGATCCGCATCCGGGCAATCTCGCCGTGCAGGACGACGGGACCCTCGTCTTCTACGACTTCGGAATGAGCGGGACGCTCGACGCCGAGCGTCGCGGACACCTACGGGAGTGCTACCTCGCGGTGGCGAACGACGACATCGAGGGCGTCGTCGACGCCTTCGTCGCCATGGGCGCGCTCGATCCCGCGGCTGACCGGCAGTTCGTCACCGACGTCCTCTCGCTCGCCGTCGAGCACCTCCACGGTGAGCGCGTGGAGCGCGCGCAGGTCCGCGACCTCGTCGCGGGCTTCGAGGGGACGCTCCACGACCTTCCCTTCCGGATGCCGCGCGACCTCGCCCTCGTCGTCCGCGTCGCGACCGTCCTCGAAGGCGTCTGTCTCACCCTCGACCCCGACTTCGACTTCGTCGCGGTCGTCGAGGACGCCGTCGAGACCGAACCCGAGGACCCCCGCGAACGCATCGAGGCGCTGTTGGGGGACGCCGGTGACGACGTCGCCGCGTCCGCGCGCGCGGCCCTCGACATCCCGCAGAAACTCGAACGGACGCTCGATCGCGCCGATCGGGACGACCTCACCGTCCGCACCGACGTCGCGGACGAGAACGACGTCCTCCGCCGTCTCGCACGCCGCGTCGTCCTTGGCGTCGCCGCGAGCGCCGGCGTCGTCGTGACGACGCTCTGTTACACCGCCGCGCTGACGGACGCGACCATCGCGGTCGGGACCGCGACGCTCGGGGTCCTCGGTCTCCTCTATCGGTCGTTCGGTTCCTCCGGTCGCCAGCGTGCCGTCCGCGAGGCCGGGCAGGTGGCTCAGCGATCGCTGGAGAACCGCGGGCGACGGTGAGCGATCGCTCCGGCCGCCGTGCGAACCGGTCCACGGAGATCCAACAGATGCGGGAGAGTAGAACTACGAACGCTGTCTCGTAATCCGTCTCTGTGGAACCACATAGAGAATATGCACTTCTGTAGGCCCACAACACGGCGGCAACAGAGTGCTAGCTTCGAGGATAAGTGTATTTATCCGCACTTTCGGAGATACCTTCTTGGTCGTGGCTCGTGACGCACCGACAACGACGACCGATGACTGCTCAAGCGACGCATCCCCGTCCTCGAACCGTATCGGGTAGGGGTCACGGACCGAGAACGGCACTCGACGGAACTGAATCGAAAGTCGGATCGTTGGATCCCGAGTATTCGACGTCTGGAAGCCGCGTCGGCGTCAATCTTCACGAAGTGTCGGAGAATCTACCACCGTCGCGGCGGTGGTGCGCGTGAGCGGCGACGAGCGCGTCTCGGTGAAGACGTACGTGCCGCGCTACCAGAAGGAGGAGTGGGTCGAGCGCGCCGAAGAGATGGACGTCTCGCAGAGCGAGTTCGTTCGCCTGATGGTGCAAGCCGGGGTCCGCGAGCTCGGCCTCGATGACGACGACACCGACGACGGGGGCGGCCACGCCGACGACGCGGGACCGTCGCTGGAACGGCGGGTGCTCGACGAACTCCGTGAGCGCGACGTCGCGGGATGGGAGACGCTCGTCGACGCGCTCGCCGGCGACTTCGAGGAGCGCTTGGAGGGGACGCTGGACGGCCTCACGGAGCGCGGCGTCGTGAAGTACAGCCCGCGCGATGGCGGCTACGTCCTCCGGGGTGACGGCGAATGAGCGGGGCGGAGGCGGACGACGTCGGCGACCCCGTCGCGTACTTCCTCGAAGACATGGGGTATCACGGCAAGCACGAGCGGACGCGCGCGGCCTACGAGCGCGTCCTCCGTGGGTTCGAGGCGTTCCTCGCCGAGCGCGGCGTCCCGGGTCCCGCGGCGGCGGACCGACGCGCCTGTCTCGCGTGGGTCGCGTCGCTGCGCGAGGAGTACGCCGAGTCGACGGTGGCGACCTACGCGTCGTACTGCAATCGCTTCTACGCGTACATGACGCAGGTGGGCGCGTTCGAGGCGAACCCGATGACGCTCGTCGTCGAGGAGATGGACGAGACGATCGATGCCGACCCGACGAGACGGGAGATATCGGTGCCGCGGATGCGGGCGTTTCTCGACGGGATCACGCATCCGGGGGATCGCGCGGTGCTCCTCACGCTCCTCAAGACCGGTCTGCGCGTCGGCGAGCTCTGTAACCTCGACCTGCGGGACGTGAACCTCGCGCACGGGGGCGCTCGGGACGCCTACCCCGCACTCGGGACGCGCGGGCGACTCGACGGCCGACCCGACACGCTCCTCGTCGACCCCGAGGTCTCGGCGGGCGAGGCGACGAACGGCGAGGTGCGATCGGCGTCGAACAAGCGCAAGCGCGTGACGCTCCTCCCGGTCGATCCGGAGTTACGCGACGCGCTCGCGACGTGGCTGGCCGTCCGCCCGGACGCGCGATCGGCGGCGGAGCCGCTGTTCTGCTCGACGCGGGACGCGTGGGGCGCCCGTCTCACCCCGGAGATGGTGCGCGAGACGGTGACCGGCTACGCCCGTGAGGCCGGGTGGTACCGGACGGGCGGCGGCGCGAGCGAGAACGTCACCCCCCACTACTTCCGGCACTTCTTCACGACGCACCTCCGTGACCGGACGGGGGATCGGGGCGTCGTGAAGTACCTCCGCGGCGACGTCGCCGCGGACGTCATCGACACCTACACGCACAACTGGGGCGATCGGGTCCGGGACGTCTACCTCGAACACGTCTACTCGCTCGCGTGAGCGGGTTCGCGTCTCAGAGCGAGCGCGTCGCCGTCTCACCGGCGAGAATCGCTTCGACGGCGCGGATGTCGGTGACGCCGTGCGTGCCGTCCGGGTAGATCTCGCGGCCCGTGAGGAGTCGATCGGCGAAGTAGTCGAACTCCTCTTCCATCTGGTCGACGGAGTCGAAGTCGATATCGGCCGTCTGATCGCCGCGCGCGACGGTGAGGCCGGCGTCGTTTCGGTTGAAGAAGGCGGGGTCGAGGGCGATTTCGCCCTCGGTGCCGACGATTCGGAGGAAGCCGGTCTCGTGGGCCCGTTGGCTCGCGGAGAAGGACGCGAAGACGCCGTCGGGGAAGCGGACGGTGAACGCCGCGCGCTCGTCGGGTACGTCCTCGAAGCCCTCGTGCTCGCTGTAGAGCATGGACTGGGCGGCGAGCGGGTCGGCGTCGAGGACGAAGCGCGTCGTGTTGAGCGGGTAGACGCCGAGGTCCGTGACGGAGGCGCCCGGGCCGGCGAGGTCGGGGTTCAGGCGCCACTGGTCGGGGTCGGAGAAGATGTCGCGCAGCAGCGACTGGCTCATGTGGCCGTGGACGTGCGCGACGTCTCCGACGGCACCCGCCGAAACGAGCTCGCGCGCCCGGCGGACGGCGGGATCGGTCTGCATCCGGTAGGCGATCATCAGCGGGACGTCTGCGGCCTCGCAGGCCTCGACCATCGCCTCGGCGCGCTCCGTCGAGGCCTCCATGGGCTTCTCGCAGAGCACGGGCTTGCCGAGCTCCGCGGCCGCCTCGACGGTTTCGAGGTGCGTGGCGTTCGGCGTGCAGACGTAGACGGCGTCGTAGTCCTCGGCGGCGACGCCGTCGCGGAACTCCTCGCTGGAGAGGCCGTGCTCGACGCCGAGATCAGCGGCGGCCGCCGCGGCTTTCTCCTTGCCGCGCGAGACGAGAGCGGTCGTCTCGCAGAGCTCGCTCGCGGTGACGGCGGGCGCGGCCTGATCGGTCACCCACCAGCCGACGCCGACCATGGCGAACCGCACCGGGCCGTCCGCGGCGGTGGCCGTCTGCCAGTCCCGCTCGTCGAACCCGTCGAGGAACGTCGTGAGGTCGCTCATGGCGCGCGACCGTGCGTAGTCGTCGTCTCGGTGCGTGTCGTCCGTCGCGTGACTGTCTCGATCATCGGTCTCGGGCCGGGGTCGACGCTCGCGGCGGGACGCGGCCCCGGCTGTCGCGTCCCGCGATCTATGCAGAATGATTAATTCAAAACCGGATAAGTATTACCATGCGCGGTATCGGCGTCCGAAATCCAGTCTGTAAATCCCATGTAGCTATATAAAACTAGATGTGTTCTCACGTGTTCGATGGAGTGAGTAATGTGCATTCCGCGAACGAGCCGTGTTTACCTACTGCGTGCGGAAGCCGTGACATCGTCAGAGCCTCGTAACTGTCTACGGGACCTCCCTCCGCTCATGCCGGGTATCTATCGCTTCGTCGTGGGTCGGGCGGGGGCTACTGCCCGTGCCGAGAAATCAATGTTAACGAACACGGAGAATGTGCTGTTTACGCCCCCACCGTCTGGATCCGGACATCATATGAACCGCATCACACATCGAAAATACCATTATCTTGACATCACTCGTATGTGATTCCGACACATTAATCCGATCCATGACGCGGTTTTAGGAACATGACAGTATACGGTTTTATTCGGTCGTACTTGAGTAGCATCTACCAGAGACTGAGTCTGGGTCGTTGAACACATGGCATCTGTAGCGCTTGTTCTCGCGGTTGCGCTGTTCGCGGCACTGTTCATGTCGTTCACAGTCGGGGCGAACAGTAACTCAGCCCCCGTGGCACCCGCCGTTAGTGCGAACGCGCTCTCAGTCCTCCGAGCGGCCCTCTTAGTCGGAGTCGTGGCCGGACTCGGCGCAATCCTCCAAGGAGGCAGTATCTCCGAAACGATCGGCAAAGACCTCGTGACGGGCGTGACGATTACGCCGCTTGCGGCAGCAGCAGCGTTACTTACTGCAGCGACACTCATCACGATCGGGAACACCTACGGATATCCGATTCCGTCAGCATTCACCGTCACGGGAGCGATGGTCGGCGCGGGTATCGCACTCGGAGGTGGGTTCGCCGTTCACGAGTATGTCGTCATTCTCGGGTTCTGGTTCGCGATTCCTCTCGTCGAGAGTGTCCTCGCGTACGGACTCGCGCGTGGCCTTCAGAGCGAATCCATACCCGAAGTCATCGGAATTCCCGTTCTCGGCGGAGCGGTCGGATACACGCTAGCTAACATCCAGCTCACCGTGATTCCGACAGCGAGCGGCGCACAGGGATCAGTCGCCCGATACCTCGCTACCGCGTATCACCTGCTCCCGACAGCCGTTGGTGGATCCTACACGCTCGGGATGGTCGCCGTGAGCGTCGCGTGCGGCCTCCTCGCACTCGTCGGGACACGTGCGCTGTTGTACCGCGACGAGGCGGCGGGTATCAATCAGTTTCTGATCGTGTTGGGTCTCGTCGTCGTGTTTACGAGCGGTGGCACGCAGGTCGGGCTCGCAACCGGGCCGCTCGAAACGGTCTTCGAAACGGATCTTCAGCTTCCGTCAGCCTACTTGCTCGCGCTCGGTGGTGGCGGGGATACTCCTCGGGGCGTGGATCAGAGGGCCACGACTCGTGCAGGCCGTCTCGAACGAGTACGCCTCACTCGGGCCGCGACGATCAATCGCTGCCCTGATACCCGCGTTTCTGATCGCCCAACTCGCCATCGTTCTAGGGATCCCCATCTCATTCAACAAGGTGATGATCGCCAGCATCGTCGGCAGCGGCCTCGCCACGCGCTCGTCTGGAGGAAGTGGTGTCTCACCCCGAAAAGTCGGCGTCACGATCGTATCGTGGGTTGGGTCAATGGTGGGTGCGGGTATCATCAGCTACGGACTATACGACCTACTGAACGCCGCTTCCGGCATGGGCTAGTCAGGAGACGACGTGATCGATGATCGCTTCCTCCGCGGCTCGAGTCTTCATCTCCTCCCACGTTTCGAACGCCGTCGTGACAGCGATGTACTCATTGAGTTGGTCACGAGGAGCACCCTCTAGGTCGCTCGCATCGTCAAGAGCCAATGGACTCTGCGCGCAGAACGTGTCGAAGGACTCGAATTCGGTGTGGTTGCGCATGAACTGCGGCGAAAAGAATACCTCCGACTGGACTTGTGTCCCTGTTTGCAACTCGCCAATTCGATCGACCGCGTCCCGAATCCTACTCTCGAGATCCTCCAGTCCGACGACCTGAAGGTCCATAGCAGACGTCTTTCCTCAATGCGCCTAAAGGCCACGGCCCCGCCGTGCGCTCCACCCTCACACGGCGGCGAGGCGGTCTCGGACGTCGCTCGCGTCGCGGGGCTCCTCGTGACGGATCGCGGCGCGGTCCCGGCCCGCCGGGCCCGACGATACCGACTCGGACGTACGACACGCCGCGCCCGGCGACGTAGTAAGGAGTCGACGACCGGCGCGGGCGGACGAGTGACCGGCGGACGTGCGCTCACACGGCGCTGCGGAGCACCGCGCGCGTCTGCTCGCGCAGCGACGGATCGGCGAGGACGACGCCGAGGTAGACGACGCCGCCGAGCGCGACGAGCGCCCCGAGGCCGATCGGCGTGGTGGGATCGACGACGCGTTCGGCGCCGAGCAGCGTGACGCCCATGGCGACGGCGGCGAGCGCGCACCAGCCGAGGTCGTGCGTGTTGGCACGCAGCGGTGTGAGTCGGGCAAGCGAGGCCCCGACGATCAGCGTGTGAACGACGACGGCGCTCGCGGTGGCGGCGGCGGCGCCGACAAGGCCGTAGCGCGGCACGAGTGCGAGGTTGAGCGCGACGTTCAGCGTCGCGGAGACGACGGTGGCGACGGCGCCCGCACGCGGGTGATCGAACGCGCGGACGGCGGCGTCGAGGACGACGTTCACGGCGGTGACGAGCTTCTCGGCGGCGAGGACGACGAACGCCAGCGCGGCGACGACGTACTCGGGGCCGAAGACGACGCCGAGGATCTCGCGACCGAGGAGGAAGACGCCGACGGCCGCGGGGATCACGAAGAACAGCGAGGCGGTGAGCGCGCTCCCGATCGTGTCGCGGGCGCGCTCGTGTTCGCCGCGGGTGTGCCACGCGCTCAGCTGCGCGAAGACGGTGTTCGAGACGGCGTTCGTCACGAGGAGGAGCATGGTCGTGACGCGCCACGCGAGCTCGTAGGCCGCGACGAACGCCGGCGCGAGGACGTAGCCGACGACGAGGACGTCCATCGTGTTGTAGACGTACCCTCCGAGCGCGCTGATCCCGTTGTACTTGGCGTAGCGGACGAGCGAGCGGAACTGCGCGCGGCCGGGGCGCGCGGGCCGCGTCGAGACGCGCGCCGCACCCAGGGCGCAGAGGACGAGATAGCTGCCGATGAAAGCGTAGACGAGCGCGCGGACGCCGTAGTCGAGTCCGACGAGGGTGACCGCGACGGCGACGTAGACGACGAGGCGAGCGAAGGAGAGGAGCGCGGTCTCGGCGACGCGGAGCTCCGCGCGGAGGACGTGGAGGGTGAGTAGGCCGAACTCGTAGACGAGGACCCCGGCGACGAGCGCGCCGGTGAGCGGCGCGCCGACGTAGCCGTCGATGACGGGCGCGAGAGGGTAGGCGAGCAGGACGAACGGACACAGCAGGGTGAGCTTGAGAACGAGGGCGGCGCCGAGGATCGCGCCGGGGTGTTCGCCCTCGCTGACGCGCTTTTCGACGGCGTCGCGGAGGCCGAAGTCGGCGACGGTGGCGACGGTGCTCAGGACGGCGTCGAAGAGGAAGAAGACCCCGAGCGCGCTCGCGCCGAGCACCCACGCGAAGTAGACGGTGCCCGCGAAGCCGACGAGCGCGCTCAGCGCCTCGACGGCCGTGAGGAGGACGCCGGCACGGGCGAAGTCGACCTGTCTGGCTTCGGGGACGACGACGCCGAGTGCGGGCGAGCGCGGGGCGAGCGAGTCGTGGTCGTCGCCGTCCGCGTCGCTCGCTCCGTTCATTCGCGCTCGCGGAGCGACGGGTGCGTGTTGATCGTGTGGACGAGCACCGCGGTGAACAACAGGAGGACGCCGAGGACAGTCGAGGCGCTCACGGCGACGGTGAGGCCGATGGGGACGGACCCGGTCGTGACGAAGCGCTGGACGTCGAGGACACCGAGGAGCGCGCCGAGGAGGACGCACATCGCGCCCGGGAGGCCGATGAGCACCATCGGACGGGTGCGTTCGAGGAGCCCGGCGAGGTTCCGCAGGAGCCCGAGTCCGTGTTCGAGCACGCCCTCGGTGCTCGTTCCCTCGAGGTCGTAGCGGATCGTCGTCGGCACCTCCGCGAACGTGTAGCGCTCGCGTTCGAGCGCGTAGAGGATGTCGGTGCTCGCCCACATGCCGTCGCCGATGTCGCGCGTCTCGGCGAGGGTGCGAACCGCCTCAAGCGTGTACGCCCGATATCCGCTCTGGGTGTCTCGCACCCACTCGTGCGGGAGGAAACGACCCATGCTGAGGTTCGTGAGGAGGTTCACCGTCCCGAGGCCGATCGCTCGGACGAACGGCATCTCGGTCGTCGCGCCGGCCATGAACCGATTGCCGACGACGACGTCCGCGCGGCCGTCGCGCTGGGCGGCGACGAGCGACGGGGCGTCCGCGGGGTCGTGCTGGCCGTCGGCGTCGAGCGTGACCGTGTACGCCGCGCCGCGGCGGGCGGCCTCGCGGAAGATCGTCTTCAGCGCGCCGCCGTACCCCCGGTTCCGGGCGTGCTCGACGACCGCCGCGCCGGCCTCGCGGGCGCGTTCCGCGGTGTCGTCTCCGCCGCCGTCGACGACGACGAGCACCTGATCGGCGTAGCGGCGGGCCTCGCGAACC
Organism: Halarchaeum nitratireducens; assembly: GCF_017874695.1. Classification (NCBI taxonomy): domain Archaea; kingdom Methanobacteriati; phylum Methanobacteriota; class Halobacteria; order Halobacteriales; family Halobacteriaceae; genus Halarchaeum; species Halarchaeum nitratireducens. Next base: position 31,837 of record NZ_JAGIKY010000012.1, on the reverse strand, counting down.
ACGTCGCCGATGGTCGCTTCGGCGCGGTAGGCGGGAATGGCGACGAGCACGTCGGGGCCGTCGGCGGGACGGGCGCTGCGCTCCGGGACGGCGCGGACCTCCCAGCCGTTCGCGGCGAACGCATCGAGCGTCCGGGCGTAGTCGATCCGGGGGCACGCGAGTGGCTGGTGGACGATGCCGGGGTGGCCGGCGGTGCGGGCCGTGGCGGCGAGCGCGCGCTCCCGAGCGCGTTCGGCCGGTTCGTCCTCGCTCGGCGTCGCGGGATCGACGAGGATCGCGCCGAGCTGCGTCGCGAACCGGGCGACCTCCGCGTCGGCGCCGTCGTGCGTGACGTAGACGCCGAAGCCGCGCGCGTGCGCTCGGAGGATCGTCCGGTAGACCGCGTCGGCGTGATCGTCGGTGGCGATCACGCCGATCGCGGGCATGTCGGTCCCGTCCTGAGCGGCCCGGACGCCGGCGACGACCGGCCCGTCGACAACGCTCGGCTCGCGCACGACGTCGGCGTCCGCGGGGCCGACGAGGGCGAGGGCGCGCCAGTCGCCGTCGGCGTTGGACCAGCGGACCGTGGGGTCGAAGACCGCACCGGTGGACGCGCCGACGTGTGCGATTTCGGCGACGGGAAGCGCGTGCTCGTCGGGCACGCCGCCGTCGAGCGCGTAGTGGAGCGCGGTCGTCTCGCCCGGCGCGAGCGCGAGAGTGGCCTCGAGTCGGCCGCCGAGGAGTTCCGTTTCAGTGGTCGCGGCGAGTCGCCGCTCGGGCGGGAGACGGTCGACGATCCGCGCGACGACGGGGTTCGCCGCCGTCGAGCGGACGACGAGGCGGACGAGGGGGCGGGTGACGCCGTCGGTGATCACCGACTTCTCGACCGTCACGTCGGCCGCGATCGGCCCCGTCACGCCGTCACCCCCGTCGGCGGCACGGGCGTCGGGGTCCGCGTCCCGTCGGGCCTGTTCGCCGCCGTCAGCGTGATCGCGTTCGTCCCCGCGCTCGCCGCCGCGTCGGTGCCCCCGACCGCGACCCAGCGGTGGAGTTCGGCGTCGGCGTTCGCCACGGTCGGATCGGCGGGGACGCCGCCGCGGTAGACGAGGAAGACGAGTCGGGCGTTCGACGCGGGCTGAGTCGGTCTGACGGGGACCACCACGACCGCGGTCGAGTCGGCGTCGACCGATCGCGTCTGTCGCCCGACGACCTCCCGACTCCGCGGATCGGGGAGCGTCGCGTCGTCCGTGGCGTTCGGAGCGTACGTCTCGAGGGCGGCGACGACGGTCGCGTTCGCGGGCTCCGAGTCGGGGTTCGAGACGGCGACGCGATAGGGGGCGGTCGCGTCGGCGGTGAGCGTGCGGGCGTCGCTCCCGTTCGCGGGCGCGAGGAGCGCCGCGCTCGTCGGTCCCGGGTCCGCGGCGTTCGCGTCCGCGTAGACGACGCCGCCGGTCGCGACGAGCGCGACGACGCACGCGCCCGTGAGCACGGCGTCGGTTCGCGTCCCGTGGCTCCACGTGCCGAGACGCGACAGCGCGGCGCTCGGATCGACGCCGAAGGCGTCCGTGCGCCGCCGGCGGCGGTTCCACGCGGTCCCGAGGAGCACGGCGACGAGCGCGCTCACGCCCGCGGCGACCGGGAGCGCGGCGAAGCGACCGAGGAGGGCGAGCGGGAGGGAGACCGCCGCGACGACGGCGGCGCTCCCGCCCAGCGAGAGGACGAGTCGCCCGAGCGCCGACAGCCGCGGATCGTCCGGCCCCTCCGTGACGGACGCGCCGAGCGAGACCGCACGGCCGGGATAGCACGCCGCGACGAACGCGTAGCCGGGCGCGAGGAGGAGGACCGGGAGCGTAAGGGGGCGAAGCGGCGCGAGCGCGGGGACGAACGCGAGCGCGGGGACGAGCGCGGACGCGGCGGCGACGCAGAGGAGGTCACCGTCCGTTGATCCGTCCCCGCGTTCGAACATACCGAGAGCAGTCGACGCGCGGGGGCAAAAGTCCGCCGGTCACGGCGACTCCGGGCGGATCGACCCGCGCCCGTCCGGCAACAGCTAAGCCGCCGGCCGCCGTCGGGGCGACGTGTGACTCGGCGACGGAACGCGGACGGCCGCGAGCACGGGAGGGACGAACGGTGAGCGGCCGGTATCGACGGGGGGCGCTCGCGGCGCTGTTCGGCGTCTGCTGTCTCACGATCGCCGTCGAGCTGCCGGCGTTTCGGCCCCCGACGGGTGGCTGGCGCGCCGACGTGCTCGTCGTCGGCGGCGTCGCGTTCGTCGCCGGCGTCCTCGATATCGTGCTCACGCCCGGCGGCGCCGTCCCGCGATCGGTCCCGGCCGCGATGCAGGCCGCCCGGAACGCGGACGTCAGCGAGCGCATCGACGACGACGCGACGCCGCGATACGCGTCGAGCGACGGTGGCGTTCGACTGCTCGTCGACGGCGCGACGCTCTCGCCCGTCGGCGTACATCTGCTCGCGGCGATCGAGCGCGATCCCATCGGGGGCGCGACGGCCCCGGAGACCGTGACGGCGCGCCTCGCGGACGTCGCTACCGGACGGTTCGAGCTCGCGGGAGACGTGCGTCCGGTCGAGACGGACGGCGTCGCCGCCGTCGTCGTCACCGACGCGATCGGCGATCCGGCGGCCGTCGACGCGCCCGTCGCGTCGCTGCTCGCGGTCGGATTGGTCCGCGGCCGCGACGAGGCGCTGACCGTCGACGCCGAGGCCGAGGCCGACGGGCGCGTTCGGCTGACGTACCGCTCCGAGTAGCGCGAGCGGCGATGAGGAACTACGAGTAGGCGAGCGACGGGTCGAGCGTCCGGGCGACCGTCGCGACGTGCGTCGCCCCGAGGACGACGACGAGGAGCGCGCCGAGCAGGAGGATCCAGCGGAGGCGCGCGCGCCACGGCGGGCGAGCGTACACGGGCGCCGTGAACTCGGCCGCGAGGAGGAGCGCGAGCAGCGACGCCACGACCGCCACCGGGAGCGTGAGGGCGTCGCCGAGCGCGAGCGCGCCGAGCGCGACGAGCGTCAACGCGGCGTGCTGGCGGACGAGGCGGCGCTGTCGCGGCGTCGGCATCGATCCGACGGTGGGGCGGCGGCGGCTTAATACCCGCCGGTACCGATGGCACGCGTTATGTCGGCGGCCGTAGTAGTGTCGAGCGATGTGGCCGTGGGCACACCTCGGACTCGCGTACGTCGCCTACCTGCTCGTGCGACCGCGGGCGTGGTGGCGCGCGGACCGGCTGACGCTCGGTGCGCTCGTGCTCGGCACGCAGCTCCCCGATCTGATCGACAAGCCAGCCGCGTGGGTGTTCGGCGTCCTCCCCTCTGGGCGTTCGCTCGCCCACTCGCTCGTCTTCGTCCTGCCGTTGCTCCTGATCGTCGCGGTCGTCTGCCGGCGGCGCGCGCGCCGGGAGGCCGGCGTCGCGTTCGGCTTCGGCGTCCTCTCCCACCTCGTACTCGACGCCCTCGGGCCGTTCCTCGCCGGCGACTACGGCGAGCTCGGCTTCCTGCTGTGGCCGCTGACGCCGCCGCCGCCCTACGACGAACCGGGGAACCTCGGCGAGCTACTCACGGCCGTGCTCGGCACGCAGTTCTCGCCGGCGTTCGCGCTCCAGCTCGCCGTCGGCGCGCTCCTCGGAACGGTCTTCTGCTACCACGTGTGGCGCGCCGGCAGCGCGGGCACCGGCGACGACCCCGGGCGCCGGCGTCGGCGATAGGGATTTCCCGGCCGGCGTCGAACGCGCCGTATGGCTCGACTCTCAGAGGCGACGGCGCTCGTGACCGGCGGCGCGGGATTCGTCGGCGGCCACCTCGCGCACGCCCTCGGCGAGCGCGGCGCGACGGTCCGCGTCCTCGACGACTGCTCGACCGGCACGCGCGAGCGCGTCCCCGCCGACGCGACGTTCGTCGAGGGCGACGTGCGCGACGACGCCGCGGTCCGCGAGGCGATGGCGGGCGTCGACGTCGTCTTCCACGAGGCCGCGATCGTCAGCGTCGAGCGCTCCGTCGAGGACCCCGAGGCGACGCACGCGGTGAACGTCGACGCGACGCTCGGCGTGCTCGACGCCGCGCGCGAGGTCGGTGCGCGCGTCGTCTTCGCCTCTAGCGCGGCGATCTACGGCGCGCCCGAGACGACCCCCGTTCCCGAGGACGCGGCGAAGGAACCGAGCTCGCCGTATGGCCTCGAAAAGCTCTCCGCCGACCACTACTGCCGGCTCTACGCCGACCTCTACGGCGTCGAGACGGTCGCGCTGCGCTACTTCAACGTCTACGGGCCGGGTCAGCGCGGCGGCCCGTACAGCGGCGTCATCACGACGTTCGCCGAGCAGGCCCGCGCGGGCGGTCCGATCACAGTGCAGGGCGACGGCACGCAGACGCGCGACTTCGTCCACGTCTCCGACGTCGTGCGCGCGAACCTCGCGGCCGCGACGACCGACGAGACCGGCGCGGCGTACAACGTCGGGACGGGGCGAGCAGTCGAGATCCGCGAGCTCGCCGCGCTGATCCGCGATCGCGTCGCGCCCGAGGCCGAAGTCGTCAACGGTGACGCCCGCCCGGGCGACATCCGCGCCAGCGTCGCCGACGTCTCGAAGGCCCGCGCGGAGCTCGGGTTCGAGGCCGAGACGGCGCTGGCTGACGGGCTCGATGCCCTGCTCGGTTAGGCCGCCGCTTCGAGGAGCGCGCGCGCCTCCTCGAAGGCCTCGTCCGCGCGGGCGTCGTCACGGGCCTCGGCGGTGACGCGGACGATGGGCTCCGTTCCGCTCGGACGGAGGAGGAACCACGCGTCGCCGAGATCGACGCGAACGCCGTCGAGCGTGTCCACGTCGTCGTAGGCCTCGCGCACCGTGTCGTGCAACCGCTCCATGACGTCGAGTTTGTCCGCGACCTCCCGGCTCGCTCGCCGGATGGGGTACGACGGGAAGGCGGCGACGCGCTCCGCGAGTCCGGGTCCGTCGGCGACGAGCTCGACGAGCTTCGCGGCGGCGAGCGGGCCGTCCGGGCAGAGGGTGTCGTCGGGGAAGATCCACGCGCCGCTCGGTTCGCCGCCGAACGCGGCGTCCTCGGCGACGGCGCGCTCGGCCACGTGGACGTCGCCGACCTCGGTGTAGACGACGTCCGCGCCGACGTCCGCGAGCGCGTCGGCGACGAGCATGCTAGTGTCGACCGGGACGGCGACGCGGTCGCCGGCGTCGGCGAGCGCCGCGGCGAAGACGGCGAGGAGGGCGTCGCCGGAGACGAAGTCGCCGTCGGCCGTGACGGCCATCATCCGGTCGGCGTCGCCGTCGTGCGCGAGCCCGAGGTCGGCGTCCGTGGCCGCGACGAGGTCGCAGAGGGACTCGCAGTTCGCGGCCGTCGGCTCGCTCGGCCGGCCGGGAAAGCGCCCGTCCGGCTGGGCGTTCAGCGTCTCGACGTCGCAGCCGAGTTCGACGAGCGCGTCGACGGACGCGGCGCCCGCGCCGTTACCGAGGTCGACAACGACGCTCGGGGCGTCCGCGGGGTCGATGGTCACCGAGTCGGTGATGGCCGCGACGTGGCGCTCGCGCGCGTCCGAACGCTCACGGCGCGCGCCCGTCTCGTCCCACGCGGCGAGGTCGTACTCCTCCGCGATGAGGCGCTCGACGACGGCGTCCTGCATCGCGCCGTCGAAGGCCTGTCCGGAGGGCTGCCAGCATTTCAGCCCGTTGTACGCGGGCGGGTTGTGCGAGGCCGTCACGGCGACGCCGGCGTCCGCGTCGTGCCACGCGACGGCTCGCGCGACCGTCGGCGTCGCGGCCGGCCCGAGGTCGACGACGTCACAGCCGCACTCGGCGAGGCCGGCGGCGAGCGCGTCCGCGAGCACGGTGCCGCTCGGTCGCGGATCGCGCCCCACGACGACCGTCTCCGCGTCCGCCGCGAGCGCGCGCCCGACGTGTAACGCGAGGTCGGCCGTGACGTCCTCGCCGACGCGCCCGCGGATCCCGCTCGTACCGAAGTAGCTCCGTCGTTCCATGGCTCGACCAACGCGACCCCGGGTGGTAACGGTTTCCCGGCCACCGGCAGGGTTTTGCGCTCGCCCGCGGTGGGTCGTGGTATGCCGACGCGTCGCCGTCTCGTGTTCGCGCTCGCCGTCCTGGCGTGCTGCGTCGTCGTCGGGCTCCTCGCCGCGCTCGCCGCGCTGGACGTCCTGCAGCCGCCGACGGCGATCCGCTCGACGTACGCGCTCGCCGGTGCCGTCATCGCGCTCGTCGCCTACGCCGCGACGGGAGGCGAGCGCGAGCGGCGCGCGTTCCTCCCCGCCTCCGTCGCGTCGAAGCTCGTCGTCGTCGGCGGAGCGGGATCGATTATCGCCACGGTCGAGCTCGGCTCGCGGCTCCTCCCCGTCGTCGCGTTCCTCCTCGTCGCGTACGTGCTCGTCGCCGACCAGCTCGCGGCCGACGACCCCGACCCCGGCCCGACGCTGCTCGCGCTCACGACCACCTTCGCCGTCCCCGTCATCGCCAAGTACCTCACGACCGGGTTCTACTTCGGCGGGACGGACGTCTTCGCGCACGTCGCCGCGCTCGATCGCCTGCTCTCGACGGGACGCAGCGCCCTCCTCCCCTACGGCTACGACCTCTTCCCCGTCTTCCACCTGTTCACCGGTACCGTGACGTTCGTCACCGGCTTCGTCCCGTACGACGCGATCGTCCTCACCGGCGTCCTCACGTACGCGGCGCTCGTGCCCGTGACGTACCTCGTCGGCGTCCGCCTGCTCGGCGACCGGCGGATCGCGCTCTGCTGCGCCGCGGCGTTCACGATACTCGACCTCCCGGCGTACGACGCGCTCTACTTCTTCCCGCAGTCGTTCGCGCTGGCGCTGCTCGCAGTCGGCTTCTACGCCGTCCTCGCGCGGCGTGCGGTCGGTCACACGGCCCGTCGGCGCGAACACGCCGCCTACGCGCTCGCCCTCGTCCCGACGCTCGTCCTCGCACACCACCTCACGTACGTCCTGCTCGTCGGCGTCGTCGTCGCGGTCGCCGGCGTCTCGGTTCTCCGCGGCGTCCTCGCGGGCCGCCTCGGGTGGGACGCGCTGGCGACGCGGCCGTGGGAGTGGGCGCGCCTCCGGTGGACGTTCCCGATCGTCCTCGGTCTGCTCTGCGTCTTCGCCTACCTCGTCTACTCGCCGAGCCTGATGCTCTACGCGATCGTCGCCATCGCCGCGCAGGTGCTCGGGGACGCGGTGAGCGCGGCGTCGTCGGTCGTCTTCAGCTACGGGGCGACGCTCCCGTCGGACTCGGTCGGGCGCGCGCTCGCGTGGCTGGCCACGCCGGTCGGGGTCTACGCGTCGCTCACCACCGCCGTCCTCCTGCTCGGCGGCTACGAGTTCCTCGAACGCACCGAGACGTACGCTCGCGGCGCGAGCGTCGTCGCCACGGCGTTCGTTCTCGCCACCGTCCTCCTCCCGCTCCCCGTGGCGCTCCCGCAGGGCGAGCGCATCCAGTTCGTCGTCGTCCTGCTCGCCGTCTTCCCGATCGGGCTCGGCCTCGCGCGCCTCCTCCGGGCCCGGCCTCGCTACCGCGTCGTCCTGGTCGCCGCCGTCGTCCTCGTCGCGGCGTTCGGAAGCGCGGGCGCGTTCACCAGATCGAGCGCCGACGATCTCGATGGTCCACCCGTCTACGTCGAACAGCGGGGCGCGCAGGTGGCGATGAGCGACGCCGAGTACGCGGCCGTCGGCGACGTCGCGGCCTACCTCGCGGACACGAACGGAACGGCGGCCGCGGATGTCGTGATGCGGCGCGCGCTCGCGTCCGTTCAGGGCCCACCGGATGCGCGACCGCGCGTCGGCGCGCTGAACGCCACCGCCCGTGGCCTAACCGCGCCCGCGCCCACCGACCGCGTTATCGTCCGTGACGCGTGGACGCGACACTTCGTCCCGACGGCGGAGAGCGACGTCGCCGTCTCCGCGCAGCTCCAGTGGTACACGGTCTCCGAGGAGCGCTATCGGCACGCCCTCGCCACGCGCGACGTCGTCTTCAGTAGCGACGGCGTCCACGTCGTGGAGACGCGCGAGGGCGACGCGCTCTTCGGCAACGGGACCGCGCCGACCGCGGGTCGGCCCGACTAGAACGGCAGGTACGTCCGGGCGAGCGCCGCGAGCGTGTGAGGGTGGAGGCTGATTCGGAGCGCCCGCAGGTAGTACGTCCGCGCGCGCCGAGCGTCGCCGTCCGCCGCGTGCGCCCGCCCGACGTCCGTGTACAGCTGCGTGTAGTAGATCGGGAGGTAGGGCTGGGCTTCGGGGACGCGTTCGCTCACCCGGTAGACGAAGCGCTTGGACTGCGCGAGGTACTCCTCGACGGCCATCCCGCGCGCGGTGACGCTGTCGGCGTGCTCGCGGTGCGCGAAGAGATCCGGGCGCAGACAGACGCCGGCCTGCGTCGCGGCCGTCAGGACGTAGAGGAGGTCTTCGCCGCGTTCGAGATCGTCGTCGAAGCGCGCATCGACCCGCGCGGTGTCGACGAGCACCGAGGACATGAGAGAGGTGAGATCGCCGACGAAGACGTCGTAGACGAAATCGTCCATCGTGCGGGGGTCGCCCTCGACGCAGAGGCCGGCGTCCGCCTCGCGCATCGCGTCGAGTTGGCGGACGAGCTTGTCGTCGGCCCACGTGTCGTCGGCGTCGAGGAACGCGACGTGGCGATGGCTGGCCCGATCCAGTCCCTCGTTGCGCGCGGCCGCGGGACCGTCGTCGCCCCTGACGACGAGGGGTTCGGTCTCGACGGCCTGCGCCTCCACCGAGGCCGTCGCCTCCTCCAGCATCCACTCGGGGGTGTACTGCTCGCTGTACGGGATCACGACGGAGACGGGCGGGTAGTCGGACATGGGCGTTCGGGTGAGGGGAGGACGGGACGCCACTTAGTCGCTCGCACCCGCCGCGCTCGTCGTCTTCGCTCCCGGGGCGCTCGCCCTCCTCAGGCCGTTCCATCCGGTCTCTCGTCGCCTCTCGCCGGAGGTCGACGGCGAGGGTGGAGCTTACGTGCGGAGCGCGACCCGCGCTCCGACGCACGTCCACCACGCGAGGCGCAGGAGGTCGCCGGGGCGAGCGAGCACGCCGGGGTCGAGGTAGCTGAGCGCGTCCCGAAAGCGGCCCTCGTGGAGATAGTGGCCGACGAGACCCATGCGGTGGATCCGCGCGACGTCGATGCCGCGCCCTTCGAGGTCGGCGACGAGGTCGGCGTTGCGTTCGAGATACCGACGGTCGTTGCGGGCGTAGGCGTCCGGGGGCGCGTCGCCGGTGTCGTGGACGACCGCGAGGGGCTCGGCGACGTGCGCGAGCTTCCCGCGCGCGAGCAGGCGGAGGACGAGGTCCCAGTCCTCGTAGATGGAGAGCCCCTCGTCGAAGGCGAGACCGTCGAGGGCGTCGCGGGCGACGAGGAGCGTCGAACCGGGGCCCATGAAGACGCGCATCGTGAGGAGCGATTCGGCGAGCTCGCGCCCGCCCTCGCGGGGCGCGCCGGCGCGAAAGACCCGCTCGGAGACGAGGGCGGCGAGGCGCGCGCCGAGGCCGCCTCCGACGGTCGCGTAGTCGCAGTAGACGCCGATCCAGTCGGCTCCCTTCGCGTCGAGGACGGCGAGCTGGCGATCGAGCTTCCGGGGGAGCCACTCGTCGTCCGAGTCGAGGAAGGCGACGTAGTCGCCCCGGGCCGCGTCGACGCCCGTGTTACGCGCGGCGCTCACGCCGCGGTTCGTCTCGTGGGCGACGTAGCGCACCCGCGGGTCGTCGTACGCGCGGACGACCGACTCGGTGTCGTCCGGCGACCCGTCGTCCACGACGATCACTTCGAGAGCCGTCACCGTCTGCGCGAGCGCGCCGTCGATGGCCCGCGGCAGGACGTCCGCGCGCCGGTAGGCGGGGATGACGACGCTGACGCGCGGCGGCTCGGCGGTGGCGTCGTCGCCGCCGTCGCGTTCGATCGAGCCCCGCCGGCCGCCGCGCGCGTCGTCGCCCTCTCGCGTGTCCGACCGCCGGTCGCTCATTCCCCGATCACCGCGCGATGGATCTCGCGGAGGCGGTCGGCGTGGCGCTCCCACGTCCAGTCGTTCGCCAGCAGGCGCTCGTGGCCGCGCTCGCCCATCGCGCGCAGGCCCTCGGGCGAGTCGAGGAGGGCGTCGATGGCGTCCGCGAGCGCGTCCGCGTCGCGCGGCGGGACGAGGATCCCCGTCTCGCCGTCCGCGACCATCTCGGGGACGCCGCCGACGGTCGTCCCGAGGATCGGCGTCTTCGCCGCCATCGCCTCGTACATGACGGTCGGGCGCGCCTCCGTGTGGCTCGGGTGGACGAGCAGGTCGGCGGCGACGTGCCAGCGCCGCACCGCGACGGGATCCAGCCGCCAGAAGGCGTGCGTGCCGTGGTCCATCTCGCCGAGCTCGTTCACGAACCACCAGCGGAGGTCGCCGTCGTGGCCGATCGCCGCGAGGAAGACGTCGGTCCGGTCGAGCTCGTGCAGTGCGGCGACGAGCTCGCGCACGCCCTTCGCTTCCTCGAAGCGCCCGACGTAGAGGAGGACCTCGGTATCCGGATCGAGGCCGAGCTCGCGCCGGATGGCGTCGCGTCTGTCCGTCGGGAACTTCGAGGGGTCCTCACCGATCGGCACCGTCTCCACCTTCGCCTCGGGCGCGAAGCGCCGCGCGACGCCCGCGAGCTCGTCGCTGACCGTGAGCACGCGGCTCGCGTAGTCGATCGTCTCGCGGATCTTCGCCTGCACGTCGTCGTTGAACGCGTCGTAGTTTCGCAGGTCCCCGGCGTGCGTCATCGCCACCAGGGGGACGTCGTGGTCCCGGCAGTAGTCGAGCGCGCCGTAGCTGTCGAGGTAGACGCCGCAGGTGTGGACGACGTCGTGGGGCGTCTCGAAGGTCTCCGGGACGAAGGCGGCGAGACGCCGACGCATCGAGTTCCCCGAGACCTGATAGAAGCGCGATTTCGGGAGCGCGTAGAGATAGCGTGGGTAGTGGACGCGGTAGCGCCCCCACCGTTCGGTCCGCGGGACGTGTCGGTACTCCGAGTACGGCCCGACCGGCGGCGCGATCGGCGAGGGGGAGACGACGTCGAGGTCGACGCCCGCCTCGCAGAGCGCGTCGAGCGAGCGGTGGTTGAACGGCGTCCGAACCGGATGGACGTGGCTCGGATGCTCGGCGGCGACGGCGAGCGCACGGTAGTCCGGGGGGGCGTCCGCGGGCATACCGATAGGTCGCTCACGCGGGGGTTAACGCTTCCGGGGGTCGGGGAGGAAACGATTACCCGTGTCGATGCGTACCGAGGGTATGATCGGAGACGTGGTCGCGGCCGGGAAAGCGGCGTCGTGGCGGCTCTGCGCGGCGTTCGACGCGTACCTACACGTGGGGACGCCGGGGACGCGGAACGCGGTGATGATGTACCACTCCCTCGACGGCGAGGAGGGGAACGCGGCCGGCCGACGCTTCGACCCGGAGGCGCTCCGGGCACAGCTCGCGTGGCTCGACGCGCGCTACGAGTTCGTCGACCTCCCCGCGGTCCTCGACGCGGGAACGACGCCGCGCGTCGCGCTCACCTTCGACGACGGCTACCGGGACTTTCGCACCCACGCGCTCCCCGTCCTCCGCGAGTTCGACGCGCCCGCGACGGTGTTCGTCATCGCCGACCGGGTGGGCGGCCTGAGCGACAACGGCGTCCCGTACCTCGACGCCGACGACGTCGCGGCGCTCGGCGACGCTGAGCGCATCACCGTCGGCAACCACACGCGAACGCACGCCCACCTCGACCGCCTCGATCCGGACGCGGTCCGCGACGAGGTCGTCGGCGCGAAGGAGCGCTTGGAATCGCGTTTCGGCCTCGACGTGACGCGCTTTTGCTATCCGTACGGCGACCACTCGCCGACCGCCGTCGACGTCGTCCGCGAATCGCACGACTACGCGACGGCGGGCGACGGGCTCGTCGGCCGGCGGGCCGATCCGGCGCTGCTCCCGCGGATCGACGGCGCGCAACCGCCGTCGGTCGTCCGCTGGGAGCTCACCGGGGCCGCCGAGCGCCTTCGGCGCGCGGTTCGGGGCGAAGGGTTATCGTGACGGGCGGAGACCTAAGCGGTAGTGTGTCCCGAGCGAACCGACGTCGACGACCCGCGACGCCGGTCGGTCCTCCGCGCCTCGCTCGCCGCCGCGATCACGGGATCGACCGCCGGCTGCGCGTCGATCCTCGACGTGGACGATGCGAACGGCGGGGACAGGACCGTGTCTGAGGGCGCGTCGATCGAGGGCGGCGCGTTCGCGGCGCTTCGCGACGGTCGCGTCGTCGCGGTAGCCGCGGGGATCGGCGGTGCGGCGTTCGATCCGACGGCGACGGCGACCCCCGTGCAGGACGCCCTCGATGCGGTCGACGCGGTGGGCGGCGGGCGCGTCTACCTCCCGCCGACGACGGTCACCGAAGCGGGCCCGGTCCGCCCGCACCCGAACACGGGGCTCTACGGTTGCGGGATGAACGTCTCCGTGATCCACGTCCGCTCGTCCGGGACGGACGGGGTTCGCTTCGACCGCGACGAGTCCGTCCAGCGCGTCGCGCTCGACGGCTTCGAGCTACGCGGGCCGGGCGTCCGGAAGGACACCGGCGTCGCCATTCACTACGTCGACGCGACGGACGACCCGGCGAACGACCCCGCGGACGTCCACGTGGGACGACTCTACTGTCGCCAGTGGGGGAACAGCGTCCTCCGCGTCGAGGAGGGCGTCGGCCCGTTCCAATGTCGCTACGACTTCCTCCGCGCGGACGACTGCGACGCGGGCGCGGCCGGCGCGCTGCTCGACTGGCGCTCGGAGTACGGGCCCGCGAACCACTTCGGGACGGTCGTCGCGTACCCGAACGCCTGCGCGAGCGGCGCGCCGACGACGGTCCTCCGACAGGCCGGGGGCGAGCTCGCGTTCGAGGACGTCTCCGTCGGCGGGACCGCCGGCACGCTCGTCGAGCAGACCGACGGCCGTCTCCGCGCGGGCCGCCTCCACTGGGAGCCCGAGTCCCAGCCGGCGACGCCCGAGGCGCTCGTCCGCCTCGCCGGATCGGGCGTCACGCACGTCGCCGACGTCGTCGTCGACACCGGGACGGTCCCCTACGTCTACGAGTTGGCGAGCGGCTTCGGGAACAAGCACCTCGTACCGCCGGGCGCCACCCGCGGCACCGTCACGGGGAACGTCGTCCGCGTCAACGGTCGGGGGGAGCGCGGGTCGCGCTCGTGGTACTACGGGGTGCGAGACGACGTGACGGTCTCGCTCGGTGTTCCGAACGAGGGACGCCTGCGCGTCCTCGGGGACGCCGGCGTCGGCCTCGCCTAAGCCCGGAACATCCCGATCGCCCAGTGGTGGTCGCCGGTCAGCCGCCAGCCGAAGCCGGGGTTGCCGTCCACCGCGCACCACCACCCCTCGCCGTCGTACCACGGGTCGAACTGGTGGGTGAACCCCGAGAGCCACCCGAACCGTTCCCCGTCGGCGTGCATCACGGGCGAGCCGTCGGCTTCCCGATCGCTGTACGTCTCCGGGGTGAGATCGGTGATCTCGTACGCGCGCACCTGCCCACCGTAGTGGTTGGTGCCGTCCTGGTAGAAGGCGAGGACGCGCTCGTCGCGGACGACCGGGCGACCCCCGGGACGCGCGCCGGCGGGCCGGCCCGCGACGACGGGGTTCGCGGCGTGCGGCGTCCACCCGTCGGCGTCGAGCGCGTCGCTGTGGTAGGCGTAGAGGTCGCGGCCGTCGCCGCAGAGCGCCCACCAACGCCCGTCCCACCGGAAGAGCGTGCAGTCGTGGAGGTCGCCGGGCGGCGTGAACAGATCGGCGATCGGCTCCCAGCCCCGCGGGAAGTCGTGCGCCCGGTAGAGCGTGACGGGCGCGGGGTTCGCGGGGTCCTTCGACCACGCGTCGGGGACCATGTAGTGGTCGCCGTCCCACCGGAAGGCGTAGGGGTAAGAGAGGTGGTGTTCGGTTTCGAGGACGACGCCGTCGTACGTCCAGTCGGCGCCGTCGGGACTCGTCGCGTGCGCGATGACGGCCGTCGGCCGCCGATGATGGGCGTACACCTCGAAGAAGAGGTGCCACGTCCCCGCGAGCGGGAGGAGGAACGGGTCGGCGACGCAGTGGGCGCCCGCCACGTCGGTCACGTCCGCGACCGTCAACACGGGGTTGACGACGCCGGGCGCGGGCGCGGGATCGAGGGGGTCCGCGATCGCCGCCTCGATCGGATACGTCGGAGCGTCCGGACCGTCGGACAAGCCCGCGATCCGGCCGGCCTCCGCGGTTCCGGGGCGTCGCTCGCCCCCCCCGTGATGGAGCAGTTCGCCGAGGCGCCACGCGGCGTTTCCGACGGCCGGCGACGCGCCGAGGCGAGTGCGGAGGGCGCGCAGGGCGTCGCCCGCGAGGTTGCGGCCTCGGGGGTGGGGCGCGGGCGCGGCGTCCGCGTCGCGCCGGCCCCCCCGGTCGTCACTCATCGTCGCGCTCGCGCCCGTCACGCGCCGCGCGGCCCCGCTCGCTGTCGGGATCGAACATGACGACTTCGCCGGGCCGGGTCGCGCCGTCGGTCGGGAGTTTCACGCCGGCGTTCAGGCTCGTGTTGATCCCCGTCTTCGCGCCGTCGCCGAGGACCACGCCGAGCTTACGGCGGCCGGTCGGGACGACTTCGCCCTTCACGAGCATCTTCACCGAGTCGCCGTCGTGGCGGAGGTTCGCCACCTTCGTCCCCGCGCCGAGGTTCGTCGCTCGCCCGAGGACGCTGTCGCCGACGTAGCTGAGGTGGCCAGCGTGCGCGTCCGCCATCATGACGCTGTTTTTCACCTCGACGGCGTGACCGACCTTCGCGTCGGGGCCGATGTACGTCGCGCCCCGGACGTAGGCGTTCGGCCCGACCGTCGCGCCGCGATCTACGTACGCGGGCCCCTCGATCACGACGCCCGAGCGCACCGTCGCGCCGTCCGCGACGACGACGTCACCGCTGAGTTCGGCGTCGACGTGTACGTCGCCCTCCACGCGACCACCGAGTTCCGCGAGCTTCCACTCGTTCGCCGCCAGCAGCTCCCACGGGCGGCCGACGTCGAGCCAGCGCTCGAAGGCGACCGGGCTGACGGCGAACTCCGCGCAGGCCCGTGCGAGGACGTCCGTGAACTCGAGCTCGCCGCGCGCGGACTCGTCGACGTCGAGCCACGACTTCGCCGCCGCGGGGAGGGCGTACGCGCCCGTGTTCACGAGATCGGAGGGGGGATCGGCGGGCTTCTCGACGACGCCCGTGACGCGCCCGCCCGACTCGTCGGTGAGGAGCACGCCGTACTGCGTCGGGTCCGCGACGCGGAACGCGCCGACGGCGGGCGCGCGGTCGTAGAGGGCGGCGAGCGAGTCGTGATCGTAGAGGGCGTCGCCGTTCAGGACGACGAACGGCGCGTCGTCGAGCGTCGGGGCGGCGGCGCGCACGGCGTCCGCGGTGCCGCGCTGTTCGGTCTGGACGGCGTAGTCGAGTTCCACGCCCGCGTGCTCGTCACCGAAGTACTCGCGCACGGCGTCGTCGTCGGATTGGACGACGAGGACGACGCGCGACGCGCCCGCGTCGGCGGCCGCCTCGACCGTGTGCGCGGCGAGCGGGCGGCCCGCGACGGGCAGCATCGGCTTCAGTCGGCGGTCGGTCAACGGCCGCATCCGAGTGCCACGACCCGCGGCGAGGACGACTGTCTGCATGCCTCACCGGTCGGGCGACGACCACATTAGTCTAGCCGACCGCGGCCCCGGCCTCGCCGAGCGCACGCAGACCGCCGGTCGCGCCGTCGCCGTGCGTGACGTCGACGTCGGCCGCCATGCCCCAGTAGAACGACGGCCGCGCGGCGTCCGCGGCCGCCGCGAGGTTCACGACGGCCGCACCGAGCGACCCCCCGAGACCGAAGTACGGCCCGAGCACCTTCGCCGCGGGCGCGTTCGCGTTGTACGCGTCGTAGCCGAGCTCGTAGACGTGTCGCGTCGCGCCCGTGATGTGTTTGACGTTCCCGATCTGGGCGACGCCGTGGCCGAGCAGCCGCACGATCGCGTCCGGGGTCGAGCGGAGTTCGGTGGGCTCCCAGTGGACGCTCTCGACGCGGAGCTGGGCGTCCCACGTCTGGTGGAGCGCCGTCCCGGCCGAGCCGCCCATCGTGAGGTAGTCGATGGTCTGCGTGCCCCCGCGCGTGAAGAACACCGTCGTGTTCTGCCCGCTCGCGTCCGCGGTCGGATAGGCCGCGATAGTGCCGAACCAGTTCGCCGGCCCGTACCACGAGCGGAACTCGAAGAGGCCGTCCTCGGCCCCGGCGTCGCAGTCGTAGACCGTGATCTCCTCGTGGCGACACTGGAAGGGGCCGACGCCCTGATCGACGCGGTAGACGCTGTTCGTCCACCCCCAGAGGACGAGGCGGCCGATGCGGAGGTTCTGCGTGTCGCCGTTCACGTGGTGGATGGCGACGCCCGAGTCGACGCCCGGCCCGGGACCGTTCAGCGCGAAGCCGTCGAGTTGGGCGTGATCGACGCCGCCCGCTTCGTCGAAGACGACGCCGTCGACGCCGGCGGGCGTGATGGCGACCTTCGAGACGTCCGGTCCGAAACCGAAGATCGCGGCGTTGCTCGGCACGCTGATCGTCCCTCCCTCCGAGACCGTCGTCGGCGGGAGGCGGACGGTGCCGCCGCCGTTCGACGCGAGGCGATCGAGCCCGTCCTGTACCGGAGTGTCCGTCGAGGCGGGGTCGATCGTCTCGGGCGCGGCGAGCTGGCGCCCGAGTACCACGAGGTTCCCCTTCACGAGCGCTTCGGTGACGCCTCCGCCGCCCGCCGCGTCGCCGGAGAGGGATCCGAGGGAGCTCCACGCGGACCCGTCGCCGAGGTAGACGCGGCCGGTGTCGGTCGCGAGGAACTTCGCTCCGGACTTGGGCGCGTAGTTCGTCCGGTTCGCGTCCGTATCGCGGACCTCGACGTCCGCGTCGAAGGCTTCGAAGTTCTCGTTCAGCGGTACGTGCCAGTCGGTCGTGCCCGCCGCGGGCGTGTTGTATCCGTGGTTCTCAGTCATGGTTGGGTGGGAACACCGCCGTAGCCGTACGCGCCGTACCCCTGCTCGCCGTACTCGTCGTCAGCGTCGTCGGTCGGCGTGGTCGTCGTCGTGGTCGGTGTGGTCGTCGACGTGGTCGGTGTGGTCGTCGACGTGGTCGGCGTGGTCGTAGTCGTGGTCGGCGTGGTCGTCGTAGTCGTGGTCGGTGTGGTCGTAGTCGTGGTCGACCCACCGCCGTCGTCGACCGTCGACGTCCCCTCGTAGAGCGCGCGGACGGCGTCGGCGTCGAGAGCGACGTCGTAGAGTCGCACGTCGTCGATCGAGCCCGCCATGTCGTAGACCGTCGTCCACGCGTTGTGCCCGTGACCGATGTGCAACGGGCTGTCGTCGGCGACGAGCGAACCCGACTGGCTCTCGTCGCGCCCGACCTCCTCGCCGTCGTAGTAGAGGACGAGCGCGTCCCCGTCCCACGTGGCGAGGAGGTGGTGCCACGCGCCGTCGTGCGCGTCGAAGTCCGCCCAAGGGTTGACGAACGCGCGCCCGGATTCGACGCCGAGCTTCGCCCGGAACGCGCGCCCGGCCTGAACGTCGAGGACGTACCCCGACCCGCGCACGTGGTCGGTCGCCTTCTGCACGATCGTCTGTTCGGTGTCGTCCGCGCTCGTGCGGAACCACCCCGAGATCGTCAGCGACTCGCGCGGCGCGAGCGTCGGGTCGTGCGGGACCGTCGCGTAGTGGCCGTCGCGTCGACGGCAGTCCAGCGCGCCCGAGCCCCAGACTCCCGGCTCACCGAGCACGGGGTTCCCGACGAGCGTCCCGTCGTGATCGCCGGCGGTGTCGCGGACGACCCGTCCGCCGTTTTCGTCTAACGTCCAGTGCGCGACCGGTGTCGGGAGCGAAACGCTCGCCGTGGCGGTGCCGAGCTCACCGAGGAGCGCGGGCGCGGCGACGCGGACCGCGCCCCCGCCGTAGCCGTACGCTACCCCGTCCGCCGCGGCGGCGCTCGCCGTGCCCGTCGCGGGGCCCGCGAGCGGTACGGCGGCCGCGACGCCGGCGAGCTTCAGCCAGTCGCGTCTGGTGAGTCCGTCGACCGGTTCTCGATCTCCATCCATGTCTCATAGTTCGACGTCCGTCGATATATATGTACCCACGAGGGACGGGGTGCGTACTCACGTCAGCGCTCGCCGTGCCCGACGGCGTCGACGGGCGGTCGAGGGCGGACGAGGCGGTCGACGGCGGCGTACCACAGACGAGGGACCGACCGGATGCCGGCCGTGAGACGGACTATCGCCCGCTTCGTGTTCGACATCTGTCGGTACCGCGGCGGCCCTACACAGTTATTCGGGCGAGCGACGTAGCGGCGACGATGACGGAACGCGACCCGGAGTCGGTCGACCCGACCGTGAGCGTGATCGTCGTGACGTACAACTCGGCCGACACCGTCGCGGAGACGCTGGCGTCGCTCGACCGGCAGCGCTACCCCGACGAGCGCTACGAGGTCGTCGTCGTCGACGGCGGATCGACGGACGCGACGCGCGACGTCGTCGCGGAGTTCGACGCCCGACTCGTGAGCGCGGACGGCGCGGGGATCGGCGCGTGTCGCAATCGCGGCGTCGAGGCGACCGAGGGCGACTACGTCGCGTTCACCGATTCGGACTGTCGGGTGCCCCCGACGTGGCTGGCCGACCACGTCGCGCGCCTCGAAACGTACGCTGACGACCCCGTGGTCGTCGGGGCCGGCGGACCGAACGTCGCCTTCGAGGACGATCCCGCGTTCGCGCGCGTCGTCGGGAGCCTCCAGCGGACCGCGTTCGGTTCCGGGGGCAGCCCCCAGTCCCGCGCCATCGACGACGTCCGGCTCGTGCGCTCCGTCGCGGCGTGTAACGTCTGCTACCGACGCGACGTCTTCGACGAGTACCGCTACGACGACACCGTCAACGTCGGCGAGGACGCCGAGTTCCACTACCGTCTCGCCCGCGACGGCTACCGCTTTTGCTACGATCCGCGGATCGTCGTCCGCCACCACCTCACGCCGACGCTTCGGGCGTTCGCGCGCAAGAGCCGCAGCTACGGCGACGCGATGGCGCGCATCCAGTGTCGTCACCGCCGACTCGTCCGGTGGTACTCCCCGGTCCCGACGCTCGCCCTCCTCGGCGGCGCCGCGGCCGCGCTCCGCGACCTCCGCCGCGGCCCGCGCTACGTCCCCGCGCTCTGCCTCGCGTTCCTCCCGGTCGCCGCGCTCGTGACGCGCGCCGTCTACCGCGAGCGCCGAACGCCGCTCGCGTTGCTCGCGCCGCTGCTCCTCGTCGTGCAGTACGTCGCGTACGGGGTGGGGTTCGCCGAGGGAGTCGCGGCGTCGGTACTACGGTCGTGAGCGGGCGCGCGAACGCGACGGACCGCTAGCCGTCCGTAGAACCCGGCGTGCCCGCGCTTCGTTCCCCGTCGTCGAGTTCGCGGAAGAGCGCGTCGAGTTGATCGGGGTCCATCCGCCCCATCAGGTCGTTCATCCGCTCTTCTTGCTCGTCGAGCTCCCGGAGGAGCGACGCGTACTCGTCGCTCGCGTCGAGTTCCGCGCGGCTCTTCTCGGCCTCCAGCGTCGCGCGCTTCTCCGAGAGCGCGAAATACCGCCGGACCGCCTCGTCGTAGTCGCTCACCGAGAGCAAGCGCTCGACCGTCGCCTGGAGTTCGTCGCGGCCGACCGGCTTCTTGAGGTAGTCGTCGAACGGCATGTCGACGATGTCGAAGTCGGGGTCGACGCCGGTCACCATCGCCACGCGACACCCGTATCCCTCCTCGCGGATGCGTTCGAGCACCGCGTCGCCGGAGAGCCCCGGCATCTGGCGATCGAGGAGCACGACGTCGACGGCGTCGTCGAGGCGTTCGAGGGCCTCCTCACCGCTCGTGGCGGTTCGGACCTCGTAGTCGTCGTCGAGCCAGAGCGCGAACGCCTGCGGAATGCGCTCCTCGTCGTCGACGACGAGGACGACGGGTCGATCGTCGGGCGCGGCGCCGCCGTCGGTCAGGAGGCGAGCGGTTCGAAACGGCGTCGATGGATCAGCGGTGTTCATGTTCGTATCAGGACATGGTGACGTCGTGGAACTCGAAGCGAGCGCCGCGCTCGCCGGTCGAGGCCTCGACCGACCAGCCGTGGGCGTCGGCGATCTGTTCGACGATCGAGAGCCCGAACCCCGTGCCGGTGTCGCTCGTCGTGAAGCCGTACGCGAAGAGGTCGTCGAGCGCGTCCGCGGGGATGCCGGGACCGTCGTCCTCGACGTAGAAGCCGTCGTCGAGCAGGCCCACGCGAACCGTCACGTCGTCGCCGCCGTGCTCGACGGCGTTCCGGAAGAGGTTCTGGAGCAGCGTCTCGAAGCGCTCCCGGTCCGCCTTCACGGCGAGCAGGTCGCCCTCGACGTCGAGCGTCGCGGCGTCGGTGCCGGCGGTCCGCCACGCGTCCTTGACGACGCGTTCGAGGGGGACGCGTGCGGTGTCGCCGATGCTCTCCCCCTGCTTGGCGAGCGTCAGGACGTCCTCGATGAGTTCGTCCATGCGATCGAGCGTGTCGTCGAGCTCGGCGAGCAGCTCGTCACCGTCGTCAGGCTGCGATTCGAGGATGGCGACGTCCGCCTTCGCGGTCTGCAGGGGGTCGCGCAGGTCGTGGCTGACGTTGGAGGCGAAGCGCTCTAACTGCTCGTTCTGGCGCTGCAGCTCGCGCTCGCGCTCGACGCGCTCCGTGATGTCCCGCATGATCCCCGAGAAGACCCGTCGGCCGTCGTAGTGGTGCTCCTCGAAGGTGATCGAGAGCTGGACCTCGTGGCCGTCCTTGTGCCGGGCCGGTAGTTCGACGTTCTGCCAGTCGAGCGTCCGCTCCCCCGTCTCGAGGTACGCGTCGATGGCGGCGTGGTGCGCGTCGCGGAAGCGCTCGGGCATGATCTTCGTCAGCGGCTCGCCGACGAGCTCCTCGGGTTCGTACCCGAAGACCCGCTCCACCGACCGGTTCGCGAAGAGGATCCGGCTCTGCTCGTCGATGGAGACGATCGCGTCCGAACCGTTCTCGACCAACACCTCGAAGAAGTCCTTGTCGAGGACGCCGGGTTCGACGTTCCCGCTCTCGTCGAACATGGGCGAGCCGACGCGCTCCTCGGCGTCGGACAACGGTCCTGATGATGACATAACGGGGGTCTAGCTACCGATAGGATTCGCCCGCCACGCGGATAGCTATTCCGATCACCACCCCCCGTCCGATCAGAGCTTCACCATGACCTTCACGGCGTCGCGCTCGTCCATCGCCGCGTATCCCTCGGGGACGCCGTCGAGGTCCACCGTCTTCGTGAAGATCGGCGAGGGATCGAGGGTGCCCTGCAGGACGTCGGCCATCAGGTCGTCGACGTACTCGCGGACGGGCGCGACGCCCCCGCGGAGCGCGACGTTCTTCCGGAAGGCGTCGTCGAGGAACGCCGCCTCGTCGACGCCCATCGGGACGCCGACGAACCCGACCGTCCCGCCGGGGCGCGCGACCGCGAACGCCGTGTCCATCGAGGACTCCGCGCCGACGCACTCGAGCACGTGATTCGCCCCGCCGTACGTGAGTTCGCGCGCCCGCTCGACGGCCGCCTCGCCGCGGGCCGCGATCGTCTCCGTCGCGCCGAACTCCGCCGCGATCGCCAATCTGTCCTCGTGGTGTCCCATGGCGATCACGCGCTCCGCGCCGAGGCGCTTCGCCGCGAGCACGCCACAGAGGCCGACCGCGCCGTCGCCGACCACGACCGCGGTATCGCCGGCCTCGACGCCCGCGCTCACCGCCGCGTGGTGGCCCGTGCACATGACGTCCGTCAGCGGGAGCAGCGCTTCGAGGACGTCCTCGTCGTTCGCGTGGCGCTCCGGCACGCGGACGAGCGTCCCGTCGGCGTACGGCGCGCGGACCTTCTCGCCCTGCGCGCCGTCGTGCTCGCCGCCCCACCCCTCCTCCTCGACGCAGGACGTGTAGAGGCCCTTCCGGCAGAACTCGCACTCGCCACAGGAGATAGCGAACGGCGCGAGCACCCGATCACCCGGCCGGAGGTGCGTCACGTCGTCGCCGACGGCCTCGACGACGCCCATCGGCTCGTGGCCGACGCGCCCCGGCGTCGGGTAGTCGCGCTGGCCTCGATAGAACCAGAGGTCGGAGCCACAGACCGCCGTGTGTGTGATGCGCACGATCGCGTCCGTCGGCTCCTCGATTTCGGGGTCCGGGACTTCCTCCACGCGGATGTCGCCCTCGCCGTGGTAGACGGCTGCGTCCATGTGTGGGGGATCGCTCGTCCGGGTGAAAAAGCCACCCGCCGCGGCGGGTGACGCCGCGACGGCGCTCACTCCCGCTCGTCGTTCCGTGGCGAGCGAGAGCGAGTCGCCACGTCGCTCACGGGTCGCGCTCGCTCCCCGTTCGCCCGTTCCGCGGATGCTCACCGCCGTTCGCATCCGCGTGCGCCTCCGCGTCCGCCTCCCGCACTCGCGCGCCCTTCTCCGCGAGGTGGCGCGTCTGGTTCCGCGCGAAGTCCTCTTCCTCGGTCCCGCGCGTGGCGAGCACGTAGACGAGCGCGCGCCCCGCGGGTCGCATCGTTCGACCGGCGCGCTGGGCACCCTGACGGCGCGATCCGCCGAGCCCGGAGGCGACGATCGCCAGCTCGGCGTCCGGGAGATCGATCCCCTCGTCGGCGACGCGCGAGACGAGCAGGGTGTCGCGCTCGCCCGCGCGGAACTCGTGGAAGAGCCGTTCGCGATGCGAGTGGGGCGTGTCGCCGCTGACGAACGGGATCGAGAGCGCGTCGCTCAGCTGTTCGCCCTGATCGAGGTAGTCGACGAAGAGCAGCGTCTTCGCGTCGGGGTGGGACTCCAGGATCGCGCGCACTTCGTCGATCTTCGCGGGGTTCGAGGCGGCGAGCATCCGACGCTCGTGGCCGTCCGCGCTCGCGTACTCGTAGCGGTGCTCGTCGTCGGTCCACGGGACGAATCGGATCTCGACCTCGGGTTCCTGAACGAATCCCGCCTCGAAGAGCGCCTCCCAGTCCGTGCCGATCGGCGGCCCGATGAGCGTGTAGATGTCCGCCTCGCGGTCGTCGCCCCGGACTGGTGTCGCAGAGTTGTGACAGAAGAGGTGGTTCCCGAGGAAGTTCTCGTGTTCCGTCGAGACGTCGTAGACGTACTCCTCGCCGTCGACTTCCGTCACGGACTCGACGTCGAGCATCGCAACGTCAGTCTCGGCGAGCCAATCGGCGTCGATACCGCTGCGCGCGGAGATCGTTCGAAGCTCGTCGTCGTTCAACCGCACCCGATCCGAGAGCCCGGAAGTGAGCTGTCCGCCGTCAGCCGCCCGAGACGGATCGCGCGGGAGTCCCTCGTACGCATCCGAGAGCGTCTCCGTGAACGGCGTGAGTGAGAGCCGTCCACCGCTTTGCCGGTTCTTGGAGTTGAACCGGACGAGGTTGTTCGTCACCGTGTCGTGCTCTCCCTCTCGGACGCCGACGTCGCAGTCACGGCGGTAGACGCCGCCCACGTACCCGAGCTCCGCGAGGATCAGGTTCAATCCCTGCGCGAGGCGGTCACTCGACGTCGAAATCGTGACCATCTCACGGCCCCGTTCGCGCGTCGCGCGGTGTCCGTCACCGAGCACGACGCCCTCGAGGAACGGCTCGTACGCGTCCGGGTTCGAGAGAACCATCGGTGGCACGTGCTTCTCGCGCGCGCCGTTCGAGAGCCCGATCTTCTCGAGGATCCGTGGGAGGACGCCGGAGACGCGTAGCGTCGTACAGTTCTCACCGTTCGCCACCGAGTTGATGTCGGCTTCGGGGCAGACCGCGCGGATGACGTCGCGGAACGCGTCTACCTCCGAGGTCTGCGCAGAGTCCTCCGCATAGAATTCGACGCGATGGTCGTCGATTGCGCCGTCCGCGACGAAGAGCCCGGCGAGACGGGCGAACGCCTCGGTCGAGACCACCGGCGGAACGTACGTCCGACGGCCGTGCACGTAGACGCCCTTCACGAACTCGCGCTCGAAGTCGATCTCCCGTGCGACGTCGAGCGGGAGGTAGCGTCGTGACTTCCAGCGATAGCGTGCCTTGTTGTCGCCGACGTCGCGCTCGTACAGTGCGTCGAACGCCGACGTCGGCGCGTCCTCGTTCACGAGCACGTACCCCTCATCGAGCAGTCCCATGACGTCCACGGTACTGGTGTCGGCATCGCCGGTCGACTCCGCGGACGCGACCGCGTCGGGGAGAGTAGACGGTTGGAGGAGAAAGTCGTCGTCGCCAAGGTCGCCCGGGAGCTTACTCGTGATCGCCATCTCGTCGCCGTCGAAGACGATGAGCGAGTGATCCTCGGTGACGGTGACCTCCCGCCCGTTCCGCGCGCGGACGCGATAGAGCGGTCCGTCGTGCGCGTGGCGCATTACCGACGTCAGCGGCGTCCACTCGACTGCGCCGTCCTCGGTGACGGCCAGCGTTTCGAGGTCCGAGACGGACGCGACGCCGACGCCGTCACCGAGATATTCAGACGCGAGGGACTCGATGCGCCGCATCTCGACGCCCGTCTCGGAGCGTACCGGAACGACAGTGTCCCCATCGACCGATAATCCGAGGCGCGCCGACGCCTGGAGGTCCGCGGTCCGGCGAAAGACGTCGCCCGGGATGTGGTGGGCCTCGTCGTAGACGACGAGCCCCCAGCGTTTCTCGTCGAAGAGCCGCCGGTGTCGCTCCATCCCCGCGGAGGAGTACGTGGCGATCGTCACCGGACCGATCTCCTTCACGCCGCCGTGGTACTCGGCAACGTCGTCGTGCGTGAGGGTCGTGTATTCGAGGAGGCTGTCGCGCCACTGGCCGACGAGTTCGCGTCCGGGCACGAGGATCAGGGTCTCGCGGCCGATGTCGTCCATCACGCCGAGCGCGGCGACGGTCTTACCGCTCCCCGGCGGACCGACGAGCACGCCCGAGCCCGATTCGACGAAGCGTTTGACCCACCCGCGCTGGTAGTCGCGCAGCGAGAGGCGGAGGTCGATGTCGATCGCCGCCCCCTCGTCGAGGGTCCGATCGTCCTGGACGGGATAGCCCGCCTCGTAGAGGTCGCGCTTGACGGTGGCGACGGCCTCGGCGGCCACCCACGCCTCCGTGTCGGTGATCGGCGCGCGGATCGTCCCCTCGGAGAGGTGTTGCTCCGCGACGTTCCCCATCATCTCCGGCGAGGAGGCCTCGAGGACGACGTATCCCTCGTCGTGCGTGTAGAGTCGGAACTGGCGCGCCCGCCGCCACTGGTCGGTGACGAACTCCTCCAGCGTCGGATACCGATCGCCGAGGGCCTGTCGGAGCGTGCGCTGCAGGGCCTCGACGTCCCCGTGGGGCGCGCCCCAGACGTCCTCTTCGCGCACGCGATACCGATAGGCGTTCTCGCCCGTCGTGTCGGTGAGCGTGGCGAACTGCGCGAGCTGGGCGCGCGTGAACTGCGTGGGCTGGTCGACGACGACCTCGCGATGTTCCGGGAAGACGACGACGCGTTCGCGCTCCGTCGTGCGCGCCCAGTCCGTCGGGAACCACACGACGGGGTCGTTCGAGACGTCGACGCGCTGGACGGCCGCGTCGTCGTCGGCGAGACGATCGAGCGCGTCGCTCGCCTCGGCCTGCGTCCAGCCGAGCACGCCCGCGAGGCGGCCGGCCGTCACGACCGGGCGGCCGACGGACTCCAGGGCGTCGTAGAAGGCGTCGAGGGAGAGCGTCGGGTCGGTTTCGTCGTCTGTCACTACCCGGCGGTAGGTGATTCGGCTTGAAACGGTTTGCGTCGTCGACCGATCGAGTATCAGCCCCGGCGACGCGTCCGGACGTACCAGTACGCGAGGGCGACGCACAGCACGCAGAGCCCGCCGAGGAAGAACGCGACGCCGGGCTCGGCGAGGAGCGCGAGGAGGCCGTGCCCGCCGTCGGTCGTCGCTGTCGTCGCTGTCGTCGCTGTCGTGGTGGTCGTGCGCTCGACGTCCATCGCGCTGAAGCCGCCACCGCCGTCGCTGGGCGTGGTCGCGGGCGACGACTCGCCGGCCGACCCGAACGCCGGGAGGAGCGACCCGGGCGCGAGGAGGGCTTGGACGACGAGCGCGCCGATTCCGACGGCGGCGACGCCGCCCAGAAAACGTTTGAGGGCGGCGAACGCACCGGTCTTCGCTCCGTCGTCGCCGGCGAAGACCACGACGGCGTCGTTCGCCGGCGCGTACACCTTCATCTCGGTGCCGCGCTCCGAGTACCAGGTGTCGGCGACCGTCACGAGACCGGCGTCGCTGAGGTTGTCGAGGTGATACCGCGCGTTCTGGAGGGAGGTGTCGACGTCGTCCGCGAGGTCGGAGGCGGGGCGGGGATCGTCGTAGATCGCGGCGAGGATGCGGCGGGCGGTGCGCGAGCCGAGGGCGTCGAAGACCTCGTCCGCGGCGTCCTCGTCGATTCCGACGAGCCGTGGGCTCCCCGCGTCCGCCTCGACGTCGGTGCGGAACGGGAACAGGCTACCCATCGTCCGAACCGACGGTCCGTGGGAGACAAATAGCTTCGCGTCCGGACGCGACGGACGGCCGCCCCGGCGCGTCCGCCGACCTCGGAGTCGACTATATACCCCTACGTTTCGGTCATAGCAACCCGTTTCTACCCGTAGCGGCCCGCCTCACGTATGGAGGGAGATCACGCCGACGCCGAACTCGCCGATGCTATGTCGTCGTTCTGTGAGGGAGTCCGTGACTGCACCGCGCACCTCCCGGTCGCCGTCGCGGCCTACGGCGACGGGGACGCGGAATCGTTCCACGAGACCGCGGCCGACGCGGCCGCGATCGAGTCCGCGTGCGACGACCGGGCGCGGGACGTCCGCGACGGGCTCGTGGCACTCGACCCGGAGCTCACCGGCGTGTATCTGCGTGCGCGCGACCTCCTCGAACTCCTCAGTCGCATCGACGCCGTGGCGAACGCGGTCGAGGACGCCCTCGCCGCGCTGGCGGCGATGGAGCCGGACGTCGACGGCGTCGCCGACCGCCTCGTCTCGCTGTCGGACCTCGCGGCCGAGTGCGCGGCGCGGCTCTGTGACGCCGTCGAAGAGTACGTCGCGGCGCTGTGCGACGGTCGCCGTCCGACCGTCGATCACGGCGACTTCGACGACGTCCGCGAGTTCGAAGACCGCTGCGACGAGCTGAAGCAGGCGGCGCTCGCCGCCGCGTTCGAACCCGGGCTCTCCGTCAACGGTCTCGCCCTCAGGGAGGTGGCGCTCGCGCTCGACGCGGTACCGAACGCGGTCGAGGACGCCGCGGATCACTTCTCGTTCGTCGTCGCCGCGACCGTGTAACTGAGAAGACGCAGGACACCGGCAGCGCGCTCGCGGCCGTCGTCGTGCGATGCAGAGAGAACCAGCGTGCGACGTGCCCCGACGGGCCGATGCGGTGGAGGGCCGAAGCGGGCGAGGCCCGGGTGTCGCGGGGCCGGGGGCGTCCGAGAGTTGGGCCCGGTCCCAGTTAGCGTTACGCCGTGCACGCTCGTTCGCACCGTGCACACCCCGACGCCCGCGGCGACTCTCTGATTCGAGGAGGCCGAGGATTGATACCGACAACCCGCGTTACACCCGCTCATGGACGCGACCGAGGCCGCACGGTTCGTCTTCGGATCACCGAACCGTCTCGCCGTGCTGCGCGCGCTTCGCTCGACCCCGGGGCGGCCGCGGGACGTCGCGGAGCGCGTCGACGTCTCGCGGGCGACGGCGCAGCGCTGCCTCCGCGACTGCGCCGATCGGGGGTGGGTCGAGCGCGTCGACGGCGACTACCGACCCACGCCGACGGGCGCGCGCGTCGTCCGGTCCTGCGACGCCCTGCTCGCGGATCTCGA
Organism: Halarchaeum nitratireducens; assembly: GCF_017874695.1. Lineage (NCBI taxonomy): Archaea > Methanobacteriati > Methanobacteriota > Halobacteria > Halobacteriales > Halobacteriaceae > Halarchaeum > Halarchaeum nitratireducens. Next base: position 3,973 of record NZ_JAGIKY010000012.1, on the reverse strand, counting down.
CGCCATCGACGCGGCGGGGGCGCTGCTCGACGACCTCCCGTGCTTCGACCCGCCGCTCCCACTGAAGCCGCTCGCCGACGCCGAGCTAGTGGTCTCGACGCCCGAACAACCCCACCGCGCCGCGCGGGCGTTCGCCGAGCGCATCGACGAGAGCGACGCGGACCACTACGCCTGTCTCTCGCCGATGATGACGCGTCTCCACATCGACGCGTTCGACGCGCGACTCGACGACGGCGCGAGCGTCGAGCTCGTCTGTCCGAGCGCGGTCGTCGCCGCCGAGCGGGAGGTGCGACCGGAGACCGTCGCGCGCTCGCTCGCCCTCCCCGAGTTCGACCTCTACGTCCACCCGGAGCGCTTCGAGTACGCGCTCACCGTGACCGACGCCGAAGTGTTCGTCGCCACCGTCGGCCGGGCGCGGGCGATGCGGGCGGTCGCGTGGACGGCCGACGACGCGCTCCGCGAGTGGGCGCGGGAGCGATACGCAGCAGAGAAGCGCGCGGCCGAGCCGGCCGAGACCGAGTGACGCGGATCCGACGAACGGAGCCCGGTTCGACGCGCCGCGACCCGCCGATCGAAACGGGACGGAACCCTCAAGGGCCGCCTCCGTGAGTGGGCGAGTATGGATCGGGTAGCCGTCATCGGCGCGTCGATGACCCAGTTCGGGCAGCGCAACGCCTGGGTCCGCGAGCTGCTCGCGGAGGCCGGCGAAGCCTGCCTCGACGACGCCGGCGTCGCCGCGGACGAGTTGGACCACCTCTACGTCTCGAACATGGCCAGCGGCGAGTTCGAGGGGCAGACCGGGATCCCGAACGCCCTCGCGCACGACCTCGGCGCGATCGGCGCGTACACGCAGCGCGTCGACCAGACGAGCGCGTCGGGCGGCGCGGGCGTCTACGCCGCGTGGCAGTCGGTGGCCTCGGGCGCGAGCGAGCTGACGATGCTCGTCGGCGGCGAGAAGATGACGCATCGCTCGACGGCCGACGCGACGGACGTCATCGCGTCGCTGACGCACCCCGTCGAGTACAAACACGGCGTCACGCTTCCGAGCTTCGCGGGGATGACCGCCCGGCACTACCTCGAAACGTACGACGCGCCGCGCGAGTCGCTCGCGTCGGTCGCGGTGAAGAACCACCGGAACGGCGTCGACAACCCGCACGCGCAGTTCCGAAAGGAGGTCGACGCGGAGACGGTACTGGAGTCGCCGATCGTCGCCGACCCGCTTCGCCTCTACGACTTCTGTCCGATCACGGACGGGAGCGCCGCGCTGCTCTTCTGTCCCGAATCGGTCGCCGCCGAGTACACCGACGACTACTCCGTCGTCTCGGGCATCGGCGGCGCGACGGACACGCACGTCGTCCACGAGCGCGACGATCCGACGGTCATGGGCGGCGTCGTCGACTCCGCGGCGGACGCCTACGAGATGAGCGGGCTGACGCCGGACGACGTCGACGTCGCCGAGCTCCACGACATGTTCACGATCCTCGAAGTCCTCCAGCTCGAAGACCTCGGCTTCTTCGAGAAGGGCGAGGGGTGGAGGGCGGCCGACGAGGGAATCACCGCACGGGACGGCGAACTTCCGGTCAACACCTCCGGCGGCCTCAAGTCGAAGGGTCACCCGCTCGGCGCGAGCGGCGTCGCGCAGGTGTACGAGATCCACCGGCAGGTCACCGGCGACGCCGGCGACCGGCAGGTCGCGGCGGACGTCGGCCTCGCCTGTAACGTCGGCGGCTTCGGGAACTGCGTCACGACCACCGTCGTGGAGGCCGCGGAATGAGCTTCGAGGCCCACCGCTGCGAGAACGGCCACGTCACGTATCCCGGCCACACCGTCTGTCCGGAGTGCGGCGCGGAACAGACGGCGACCGTCGACCTCGAGGCCGAAACCGGAACGCTCGTCACGTGGACGACGAGCACGGCGACGCCGCCGGGCGTCCGCGAACCCAACCACCTCGGGATCGTCGAGTTCGACGTCGAGGGCGGGACGGTGCGCGCGCTCGGCCAGCTCACCACGGGCGACGTCGAGAGCGGGGATCGGATGACGCCGGTCTACTGCGACGAACTCCGCGACCCCGACGCGGGCATCCGCGAACCCGAGAGCCAGTCGTGGGACGGCTATCGCTTCGCGCCCGTCGAGGACTGAGCCGGCCGGTAGCGCCCGGACGCCGCCGGCGTCGATTCGGTCGGGGTCTCAGACACGACACGGCACCGCACCGCTGTCCTCGCTTTCGCCGCCGTCGCCTCAGACGCCGCCGGCGTCGTCAGCGTCGATTCCGCTTCCGCTTCCGTTTCCGTTTCTGCGTCCGTCGCCGTCGTTACTGTCCCCGCCGTCGTCGTACTCGTCGCGTAGCTGATCGAGTTCGTCCTCGACGCGCGCGGTGCGGCGCTCGCGCTCGTCGGCGTCGTGTGCCGCCGACGCGTCCCTTCCGGCTCCCTCGACGTCGCGCGCGTCGCGTGTCTCGCGTTCCTCGCGCGCCGCCGCGACTTCCGTTTCGAGGTCGGCGGTGAGCGCGCGGGCGTCTTCGAGCAGGTCGCGGGCCGCGTCGTCCGCGGGGAGCGCGTCCCCGGAGACGGCGGCGCGGAGGTCGGTCAGCGCGGCGTCGAGTCTGTCGAGCGTCTCGCGGCCGACGCTCGCGCCCGCGTTCTCGTCGCCGGCGCGTCCGGGTTCGACGAGTCGGAGCGCGGCGCGGAGGGCTTCGAGCGCGCGCTTTTGGGCGTCGAGGACCGCGACCGTCGCCGGGATGGCGTCGTCGACGGCGAAGCGGACGAGCTCGCGCGGCGTCGGCGGACGCGGGACGGAGGAGGGACCGCGTCGGCGGGTGTCGCGTCGAGCCGGGCTGGCGTCCGCCCGCGCCGCGCGGAGGTCGGCGACGGCGTCTTCGAGGGCGTCGACGCGCGCCGCGAGATCGTCGTCGGCCGTGTCGTCGGACATACGCGTAGGCGGGGCGGCCGAACGGATAGGGCTACCGCCGGTTCAGAGGCGTTCGGTGAAGCCGCGGCGGTACTGAGCCGGAACCTCGACGTCGTCTTCGTGGCCGAGCTCGTGGGCGGCGTGGAGACCGAAGTAGGGGTCGCGCAGGAACTCGCGGCCGACGATGACGAGGTCCGCGCGGTCGTTGCGGACGATGGCCTCGCCCTGCTCGGGCGTGGTGACGCCGCCGACGGTCCCCACGCGGATATCGCTCTCCGCGTTCTCGCGGACGTGCTCGGCGAGCGCGAGCTGGTAGTTCGGTCCCGTCCAGTCCGGGAAGGAGGCGGGGCTGATCCCGCCGGAGGAGACGTCGATGAGGTCCGCCCCGGCCTCGTGCAGGAGGTCGGCGAGGCGCGCGGACTGCTCTACCGTCCACGACTCCTCGTCGTCGATCCAATCGGTCCCGGAGAGCCGGACGAGCACGGGCTTTTCGGCCGGCCAGACGTCACGGACGGCTTCGGTGACCTCGCGGATCAGACGCGCGCGGTTCTCGAAGCTGCCCCCGTACTCGTCGTCGCGGTCGTTCGTGACGGGGGAGAGGAACTCGTGGAGGAGGTAGCCGTGCGCGCCGTGGACCTCGGCGACCTCGAAGCCGGCGTCGAGGGCGTGCTCGGCCGCCTCGCGGAAGGACGCGATCACGGCCTCGATGTCGTCTGCGTCCATCGCTCGCGTGGGCGGCGCCGCCTGGTCCTCGTAGGGCCACGGGTCGTCGCTCGGTCCGACGACCTCCCAGCCGCCCTCGTCGGGCTGGAGGGGATCGTGGCCCTCCCAGGGGCGGCTCGTGGAGGCCTTCCGGCCGGCGTGGGCGAGCTGGATGCCGGGCACCGAACCCTGACTCTTGACGAACTCGGTCGTGTCGCGGAGCGCGTCCGCGTGCTCCTCGCTCCAGATGCCGAGGTCGTTGGGCGTGATGTACGTGTTTACCCCGAGGACGGAACAGCGGGTACAGCCTGGGCTCGTGAAATCATCTCGTTGTTTCGAGCGATTCGCTTGAACTCTTCGTAGG